>DASSSG010000177.1:0-2265 GCA_035708545.1 Bryobacteraceae bacterium
GCTACCTCTACACGCGGATCCGGCCCAGGTATCTCGGCATGCCCGGGCAGCCTGCTCCGGCGAAATCTCCGGATGGCCAGCCTTCGCCGGCGCCGCTCGGTGCGGCGCACTCCGCGGAAATCCAGTACGCGATGGGCAATCTCGATCTGGATAAGCGCTACACGTGGGAGCCTGATGATTACAGGGTCTCGGAAATCATGCAGGCCTGGTTCGCAAACTTCATCAGGACCGGCAACCCCAACGGCCCTGGCCTGCCCAACTGGCCGCCATATGAACCGAGGACGAAGTACCTGCGCATGCGAATCGACGTTATCCCAAGAGCCGAGCCCGAGACCGATCGCGTTCGCTATCAGGTGTTGGATGCGATCTTTGCGAAGCTGTAGGCCGGTGGCGGCAGGTTTGCCCACAGACATGACCAGCTTCACCGAAGGCGAAGAGGACCGGCTGTTCAACGAAGTTACGTCTTCTCACGTGATCTTCGCAGGGTTGGCCCTCCGGCACGTTGCTCGATTATCAGGACACTCTCGCCTTCAGCGCGCTTCATCGTATCCGGCCGATGATCGAAACCGCCCCGCTTGAACGCGCCGCCGAAGCCTGCGATCGAATGATGAGCGGCAGGGCCCGCTTCCATATGGTGGTGACTATGAGGTGAGCACGCAGGCGGCTGAAGGGCATCATCCTCCCGGGGCATGCTGTCGAGTGCTTTGCGCACGAAAATCCCAGTCCCTGAGCCCGATCCTTGGTGTATAGTCAAGCCGATCGAACGATACGGCCGCATGAACGTTACTCTCCGAGCTGTGCGTCCCGAGGATCGCGAGGAAATCGCGGAGCTGATCTGCGCTTCACTCAACTGCTGGTACCAGGCTCACGGCGGCGCGGCTGTCTTCCCCGGTGGCCCGGCCGACGCCGATGTGTTCTTCGAAATCTACAACACGCTGGAGCCCGGCCATTGCGTAGTCGCCGAGGACCCGGCGACCGGTCGGCTGGCCGGCTCATGCTTCTTCCACCCTCGCCCCACACACGTTTCGCTCGGCATCATGAACGTACACCCCGAGCAGTTCGGTCGTGGTGTAGGCAGCGCCCTGCTGAGGTTCATTACTGATTTCACGGACCGCGGCAATTTTCCTGCGCTGCGGCTGATCTCGAGCGCCGGCAATCTGGACTCGTTTTCTCTCTACAATCGCGCCGGCTTCGTCCCGCGCGCGGTGTTTCAGGACATGGTGGTTCGTGTGCCCGAAACCGGCCTCGATGCTTCTGTCCCCGGCATCGAGCGCGTTCGCAGCGCCACCGCCGGCGACGCAGACGCGATGGCGGCTCTCGAACTCGCGGTCAGCGGCGTACACCGCGGGGCGGATTACGCCTTCTGCATCGCCAACCGCAACGGCTTTTGGAGAGCCTCTGTTTATGAAGCCCCGTCCGGCGCGATCGAGGGTTACATGGTTTCCTCCGGCCATCACGCTCTGAATATCCTCGGACCTGCCGTGGCATCGAGCGAGGAAGTGGCAGCCGCTCTCCTTCTCCGCGAACTCGATCATCACCGGGGACGCTCGCCACTTCTCTTACTCCCGGTGGACCGTCCGAAGCTCATACGCCTGGCCTGCGGATTGGGCGCGCGGAATGTCGAGCTTCATCTGTGCCAGGTCCGTGGAAGCTTCCAGCCGTTCCGCGGCGTGGTCATGCCGACGTTCCTGCTTGAAACTGCCTGAACCGCGGGTTGCCTTTCCTGCACGCCGCTAATAATCGTTCGGATCATCGTAAACACTGCAACCTCAATGGAGCGGCAACGTGCCGCAACTCCCGGCGGACCAGGAGTAAGATTGGAGGCAAATCCCATGCCTGAGCCGGACAAACCAAATCGTACCCGCCGCGTATTCGTTCAATCTGCGGTAGCAGGTCTGGCGGCCGGCCGTGCGAATCCGCAAACCCGCGAAACGCTTGCGATCTTCGGTGGTCCCCCTGCTGTCACATTTCCAGCCGCGAAGGCCACGGCTGTAGTCAAGTGGCCTCGTTATGGAGTTGACGAAAGGAACGCGCTCAATGCGCTTCTCGAGAGCAACCAATGGTACGCCGAGATACCACTGCTCGAAAAAGAACTGAAGGACCGTCTCAACGTTCCATACGTCAAGTCGCACATGAACGCGACGAGCGCGCTCATGTCCATGTTCTTCGCCCTGCGGTTCGAGCCGGGGTCGGAAATTCTGGCGCCTTCCTATACGGCGTGGGCGACCACGGCGCCAATGCATCTGTTTCAGTATGTGCCGTCGT
>DASSSG010000178.1:0-3454 GCA_035708545.1 Bryobacteraceae bacterium
CGAAGGCCCGCTTGATGTCATTGACCTGCGGATCCTCGTCCGGCGTGTACAGCACCAGAATCTTTATCCCGCTTGCGCCCAGCTCGACGAGCCTGCGCACGGAGAGATGCGGAACCACACCGGGCAGGCGAGTGCCCGTGAGGTGGAACGTGTCGGCTTCGTAAGTCAGCAGCAGCCCGCATTTCGAGGCCCGCTGTCGAGCGCCCTCGAGCCCCCATTCGGTATCGAGCAACATCGCGCTCGCGTACGGTGACAGCACTCTGACGACCGCCGCCTTGAATTCGATCAGAGCGTCGTCACGAATCTGCTCGGGCGGACAGCTCCGGGTGTCCGCAAGCATCGCGCGCAGACGCTCACGCTGATCTATTGCAGTGGCGGCGATCACCCCGCGAGGTGTGCATAGCGCCGCCATCCGCCGCTGCTTCGCTGAAGTTGTCAACTTACAAGCTTACGCGTGAACCAGTTGCTCTTTGTATCGGCGCGCCATCTCGGAAACCGGAATCGGCTGGTAGTCGCCCGCGTGACCCGCCTGGCCGAACGCGATCATCCGCGCCTTAACGACTTCCTTCATGGCCTCGCGCGCCGGCTTCAGATAATCGCGCGGATCGAATGCCTCGGGCTTCTCCGCAAAGACCTTCCGGATCGCGCCGGTCATCGCCATGCGATTGTCGGTGTCGACGTTAATCTTCCGCACGCCGTGTTTGATGCCACGCTGAATCTCCTCGACCGGAACGCCGAACGTGGGCTTCATCTTGCCGCCGTATTTGTTGATGACGTCCTGCAGCTCCTGCGGTACGCTCGACGAGCCGTGCATTACGAGGTGCGTGTTAGGAAGCCGGCGGTGAATCTCCTCGATCCGGCTCATCACCAGGACTTCACCCGTCGGTTTCTTGCTGAACTTGTAAGCGCCGTGGCTCGTGCCAATTGCAACCGCGAGCGCGTCGATACCCGTTCGCTCCACGAACTCGACGGCCTGATCGGGATCGGTCAGATGCGACAGCGCGTCGACGCCTGCCCCGTGCCCGTCCTCAACTCCGCCAAGAGTACCGAGTTCACCCTCGACGGTGACGCCGCGCTCGTGCGCCATCTCGACGACTTCGCGCGTCACTCGCACGTTGTAGTCGAAATCGGCGGGCGTCTTGCCGTCTTCACGCAGGGATCCGTCCATCATCACGCTCGTGAAGCCCATCTCGATCGCCGACTTGCATGTTGCCGGGCTGTTGCCGTGGTCCTGATGCAGCGCCACCGGAATTTCCGGATAAACCTCCGTCGCCGCGATCATCAGGTGGTACAGGAACCGGTCATTAGTATATGCGCGCGCGCCGCGGCTGGCCTGAATGATGACAGGCGACCTCGTCTCGCGAGCCGCCTCCATAATCGCCTGGATCTGCTCCATGTTGTTCACGTTGAACGCACCGACCCCGTAACCGCCCTTTGCGGCCTCGTCGAGAAGCTGGCGCATCGACACCATTGGCATAATCGAATTCCTCTTTCCTGAAGTGATTATTGAGCCGGGGCTGCGTGCGTGGCAGCACCCTCAATCAACAGCGTACCGCGTCAGCGACTACCTGCTCTTCACCCACCGATCAAACCGGCGAAAAAAGCTGTGCGCGCGCTGCACATCGCGCAGTATCTGCTGCTTCAATGCTTCCGCCGACTCGAAACGCCGCTCATCTCGCACCCTGCGGATAAACTCCACACGGATGCGCGTCGGCGCGGGGTCCCGCAGAGGTTCCAGCACGTACGTTTCCACCGTCAGATCCTGACCGTCGAATGTAGGTCGATATCCGACGTTGGTAATCGACCGCCACTTGCGCCCGCTCTCGAGATCGTACGTTCGCGTGACATACACTCCGGAGGCCGGCAGCACCTCTGCCGCCGTGCTCAGATTCAGGGTGGGGACAGTTTGCCGTGAGCCGACGCCGTGGCCTCGAACCACCGTGCCTTCAATCCAGTACGGGCGCCCGAGCAACCTGCACGCGGCCGATACCAGGCCGCTCTCGACCAGTCCGCGTACTGCGCTGCTCGAAACCGTCCTGCCGCGAAGTGAAACGGGATGGACGACTTCAGTACAAAAACCGTATCGTGTGCCCAGATCAGCCAAAACCCGGGTGTCACCTGCCTGGTTCTTGCCAAAGCGGAAGTTCTCGCCGACCACAGCGGCCTTTGCATGCAGACGCTCCACTAATACGGACCGCACAAAGTCCTCGGGTGTCAGCTGCGAAAAGCTCCGGCTGAAGGGCAAAAGCAGAACCTGCTCGATGCCCGCCTGCGCCATCCAGGTGACGCGTTGTTCGGGCGTGCTCAGCAGCCTGGGTGCGCGAGCTGGCGCAACTATGCGCGTTGGATGCGGGTCGAACGTCAGCACCGTGGGCGTCCACCCGTGTTCCCGTCCAAGCGTAACCACGCGCTGCATCAGCTTCCGATGGCCGGCATGCACGCCGTCGAAGTTGCCGATGGTCACCGCGGAAGGCTTGGCGTCGCCGCGAATCTCTTCGAGGCTCCGATAGACGCGCGGCGCCTCAGTCGACATGATCGGTCACGATCTGAAGGCCGTCGTAAGCGAGCCGCACGTGCTCGGGAAAGCGCGCCTCGGTACGCTCATGCGGAAGATCGTGCGAGATGTGTGTGAAAAACGCTCGCCGGGGTCTCAGCTGCTCGACATATTCGAGCGAGCGCTGGACCGTCGTATGGGTCGGATGCGGCTTGTGTCTGAGCGCATCGAGAAACAGCACGTCGAGATCGCGCAGCATTGCCAGCGATTCCTCCGGAATCTCGCTGTGATCCGTAAGATACGCGGCACGCCCGAACCGGAATCCAAGCACCTCGCCTCGCCCGTGCTTCAGCGGCACAGGAGTGAAGACGACGCCGTACAGATCGAGCGGCTCGCCCGTGAGCGTGTGTACAACCACCCTTGGGATGGTGGACTCGGGGTCCTTCGGGTCGAATATATAGCGGAATGCGCCGCAAATTGTCGCGAGCGTTTGCGCCGTCGCGTAGATTGGCACCGGCTCCGGCTGCCGGAAGTTAAAGGGCCGTACGTCATCGAGGCCCATGATGTGGTCGGCGTGCGCGTGCGTGAACAGCACGGCATCGAGACGCTGGATGCCGGCGCGCAGCGCCTGCTGCCGGAAATCAGGGGTGGTGTCGATGACGACGTTGCGTTCCTGATACTGAATCAGAACCGATGGGCCCAGCCTTTGATCGCGGGGATCGGCCGATGTGCATACTCCACAGCGGCAGCCGATCGTGGGTACCCCGACGCTGGTGCCGGATCCCAGGACCGTGATCGTGATTGCCGGCATCTACTCGGCGGCAGTCTCCGCGGGTTTGTCCTCCGTCGCGCTTTCGCGCGCCTTACCCTCTTCTTCGATTCTCTGCACGTACCGGAAGCGCAGTTCGGTCAATGTATTCTCTATGAGCCGCTGCTCGTCGAGCGAGAGATTGCCCCGGG
>DASSSG010000179.1:0-3550 GCA_035708545.1 Bryobacteraceae bacterium
CAGAGTCGACCATGCGTCCCCTCGTACCGTTGCTCCCGATCTTCACACCGGAAGAAGCGCAGACTCTCGCCGATGCGTCGGTGCGCAACAGCCAAATCTGGCCCGCTCGCCTCTGCAAAGACGAATACCTGCCGGAACTGATTCGCCTTCATGGCCCAAGCATGAAGCCGAAAACACTGCGCGCACTCAGTTACCAGATAAAGAACGGCGAGTGGTACGTCGAAGAGAAATAGCCAGGCGAAGCGTTACTGGACGCCCTTGGCCGACTGGATTCCAATTCGGTTCCGCTGTTGATACTCCTCCCATTTCCGAACCGCATCGTCCTCTGCTCCATGAATCGCATGCGCGTAGATTTCGCGTAAACGGCGATTGGCAGAGAGCCCCGCGTCACGACAGTGAAATCAGCGTCCCGCGAGAGGTAGACGCTGTGCCCCGCAGGTCCCGAAGAAGGAATACCTGCCACAAACACATGGACTCGATCGTAGGCAGTGAGTGGCTGCTCATCCAACAGAAACCGCCGCCACGACTCTTCCACCTTGTGGAACTCAGGCACGATATCGTTGATTCCTTCGTCGATGTCGACGGCGAGGTTCCGCCAGAGCACCGAGATCAGAAATCGGACGAACGAACCGTCATACCTTGTCGGAGCCGCTGAGTCCTCGACGATGGGCCTGAAGACCTGACGCGCGGTGGCGGTCTCGAATGCGGAGAATCGTTCCTCGCAATCGCCACAAAGCAGGGGGCGCTTGTATCCGTCCTGCATCCGCTGATTCGGTCTCTTCGGCGTTCTGAAGTAGGCCCCGCCGGTTTCCTTCAGCCAGTCCCAATAAAACTTCGAAGATGTGGCTGTTCCGAAGCCGCTTGGTCTGGCCGCACAACCGGCATGGTTAGGGTGTGGGTTGGCTCATTCATCTCCTCACGTCAACTCGCCCTCCGCAGCACATCCTCCACTGCCTCCGGATGCTTGGCTATAACCGCCAGCAGTACACGCGTGGGCGCATCCGGCCGCGACCTACCTTGTTCCCAGTTGCGTAGCGTGGCCGGCGGGAGGCCGAACCTCGTCGCGAACTCCGCTTGGCTCAGCCCCATCTTTGTCCGCACCTTGCGCACATCAATCTCGGGGATGTGGACCAGCGTCACGCGGACGTTGGTGTTCTCTCCGCGCGTCCACGCGATCGCCTCGTTCAGGCCCTGAATAATGCTCTCGCCAACCGTGTGGCGCTTACGAGCGCCGGCTTTCTTCGCCGGCTGCGTTGTCTTCCTTGCAGCCATTTCGGATCTCCCTATGCCTTCCTCGGATAGCCGGCGACCAGGGCCGGCACCAACCGTTTCATCGCGTTCTGCTCGGCCTTGCTCAGGTTCTCCTTCCGGCCCTTCGCGTATGCCGAGAGAAGAAACACCGGCAGACGCTCGCTGCGGTAGTAGTAAATCACTCGAGCGCCGCCGCGCTTGCCCATTCCCGGCAGAGCCCAGCGAATCTTCCTAACGCCGCCGGTCTCCGGAATGATCTCCCCGGCTTCCGGATTCGCGGCAATGAACGCAACCAACTCCGCGCGCTCCGATTCGGACAACAACGGCTTCACCTTGCGCAGGAACTCCGCGGTTTCAACCACCGTCATCGGAGCATTCGCCATGCTCCTTTACTATACGCAATTTGCGCAGTGGCGTGAAAATTTGGGCGACCACCGGGCGACCACCACACGAGTCCGTAGCGCCTCCGGCGAGGGTCCGGCTGTACGAGGTGGACGTATTTGCAAAGACTTAGACCAACTTGGACTGCGCTGAACTGGCCTTTAGCACGTTCGAATCCCGTTAGCGCTACCACCCAAAGATGATTGCCTCCGCGACCAGTTTGCTATATGCTTGTGTTTCGGTTTGCGGCAAACTATGGTCCGGTTTATACGCGAGGAAGTCGGTCAGGATCTGATCGAGTACACGCTTTTGCTTGGACTTGTGGTGGTCGCCACAGCTCTCGTGTTCGTCAACATCGGAGCCGATCTGAAGGAGCCATGGAACGCCGCACGCTCAAAAGTGCAGCGTGGCCACGCATACGGGAAAGACCACGGCTCTGGCAATCCGCACTATTAAAGTGAGCGCAGTTCGGTGAGCGGGCAACATCCGTCCTTCACTGGCGGAGATGTATCGCATGAATCATGACCATCTGGACGCGCGGCTGCCTGAAGTGCTGGTTATTTGATGACCTGCCAGATATTGCTGTAGTCATCCGACCAGAGGCGGATTTGGGCCTGTTTCCGCAGCCGTCTGCCGGCCCCTCCGGCGGTCGCGCGTCGCAGCGCGACCGGGTCCCGCGCTAACAACACCCAGTCAGCGCCGAGCCGGTACATGCGCGGGTCATCGGCCGTGGAAATTTTCCGCGCGTCGAGGCCGCAGGCAGACGCGCCGGCTGCGATCACCGGCTCGAGATCGAGCACCTTATTCGATATATGCAGCGCCAGAATCCCCTCCGGCTCCAGATGCCGGAGGTAGAGCTGCAGCGCTTCGCGCGTAAGCAGATGCACAGGGATCGAGTCGCTCGAGAACGCGTCAATCACGAGCACGTCGTAGGCTTGCGCCGGCTCGCGTTCGAGCGAGAGCCGCGCATCCCCAAGCACCACTTCCACTCGCGCCGCGCTCTCCGCGAGGAAGCTGAAGTACCTGCGCGCGAAATCGAGAACCAGCGGATTAAGCTCGTAGAACCGGTACACGTCGCCGGCCCTGCCGTAAACGGCGATGGTGCCGGTTCCCAGGCCGACGATGCCGACGCGCTGCCCAGGCCTCCGAGTGGCGTCGATCGCGAGCTGGACGCCGCTGCCGATGCCGAAGTACGCAGTCGGGCGCAGTTGCATCCCCTGTTCGACGATCTGCAGGCCGTGCTTGATCACACCATGCTCGAGCACGCGCGCCTTCACCGCCGGGAAGCCCGTAAACTCCGGCGTGACGCGAAGCGTGCCATAGAAATTGCGCGCGAGGGCGATGTTATCGGCGCCGAAAGATGCGGTTTCCCGGATGGCAAAGATGATGACGGCAGCGAGGGCGCCGAGCAGAGCCGCACGTGTCATGAGGCGCGCGGAGGGAAGCTCCAGAGCGACCGCCGCGACGGCACAGGCCACTATCGCGAGCGAGAAATCGATGGGCAGTGGCAGCGCAGCCGGCGCCACGATGCCCACCAGCAGACCACCAAGCGCACCTCCCGCGGCTATGCACAGATAGAACCGCGTCAACAGGGCGGCGCCCGGGCGCCGGCGCACCACCTCCCCATGGCAGAACATCGACGCGATGAAGACGCCGGCTGCAACCATGGCGGCGGCAACCGGCACCTCAAAGCGAAGGGAGTGCATGTCAACCAGCCAGGCCATCCCGAGCAGTGCGAGGACATGAAGTCTCAGGTACAGGCCGGTTCGATACCAGCCGCCCGGGGCAAAGCACAGGATGAAACTGAGCAGATATGCGGTGAGCGGAACTATCCAGAGCAGCGGAACGGGCGCGATGTTTTCCGACAGGTACCCGGTTGCCGCAAGCAGCAGAGCGGATGCACAGGCCGGCAGAATCA
>DASSSG010000180.1:0-3653 GCA_035708545.1 Bryobacteraceae bacterium
GCCGGACCGTTTCCGCGCTGGTGAAGCTCAACGAGTGGCGAGTTACGCCGCCGGTTGAGCTTCTGCGCTGGTATGAATAGCCTGCGCAAATGGGCGGCTTTCGGCGCCGGGCTCGGGATCGAGATCGGCGAACGAAACCTCGATGTGACGATCGCGCGGGTGCGGCCCAACGGCATTGCGGTGCTCGGTTCCGCAACCGTACTCGACTTTGGGGGCCGGCCGGTTACTGAATGGGGAAACGAGCTCACCGCATTCCTGCGCAGGGTGGGCGCCGGCCACATCGCCGCGACTGTCCTGCTGCCGCGGCGTGAGGTGATCGTTCGCCAGCTGGTTCTGCCCGGCGTGTCGGATAAGGACCTCGCCTCGGCGATTCAGTTTCAGATTGACGGCCTGCATCCGTTCAACGAAGAAGAGGCGGTATATGCGTACGCGCGCATCGGGAAAACGGACAGCGTCCTGATCGGCATCACGCGTCGCGAGGTCGTCGAGCGCTACATCACGATGTTCGCCGAGGCGGGGGTGAAGACCAGCTCCTTCACGTTTTCGGCCGCGGCGTTTTATGCGGCACTCCGTATCCTGTCCCCCGCGCCGGAACCGCGCGCCTTTGTTGCCGTGCGTTCCGCGGTCGATGCGCTCGAGATTTACGGCGAGAGCGAGGCGCGTCCGGTCTTTTCCGCGGCCTTCGATCAGGCGCACGAGCGTGCGGTGACCCTCGCCATATCCGAACTCAGGCTGCCCACCGATACCGTGCCGCTTGCGATCGAGCAGGTGCTTCCAAAGCCGCGCGTCTTCCCGCCCAATCACGATCCGAGCACCCCCGAATTCGCCGCCCATGTCCTGCCATATGCCACTGCGATCGCCGGTGCGTGCCCGTGGTTGGCGGCATCCCCGAATCTGCTCCCGCCCGAGCACCGCAGGACGAGCTCGCGCGCGCGTCTGATCCCGACCGCAGTTCTTACGGCAACACTGACGATTCTGGTAGGGGCCCTCGCCGCACATTCACGCTACGAAGATACGCGTTATTTGAACGTCGTCCAGGGAGAGATCCGCAAGCTTGAACCACTCGCGAAGCGCGCGGCAGTGCTCGACCGCAGTGTGACGGATACGCGCAGGCGCACGCAGTTGCTGGATGATTTCCGGCGGCGCTCGCAGCAGGATCTCGATGCACTGAACGAACTGACCAGGCTGATGGAGCCGCCCTCATGGGTGAACGGGCTCGAACTGACGCGGACCGGCGTGCAGCTCGGCGGCGAGACCGATCAGGCCGCGAAGCTGCTGCAGAAGATTGACGACTCACCGCTGTTCCGCGATACCGAGTTCACGATGGGTATCGTTCGCACGGCAGGAGGCGAAGCGTTCCGCCTGCGGGCGGATCGCGATTTCACAACACCTCCGCCGGCGCCTGCGAAGCCGGTTCAGCAGGCCGCCTCGCCAAAGCCCGAAACCGCCCCGGCGAAACCGGAGGCGCAGCGATGACGCTGCAGCAGCGTGACAGGCGCGCTCTCATCGGCCTCGGCGTGGTGACCGGACTCATTCTCATCTGGTACGCGACATCTTCGAGTGATTCGCCCTCACCGCAGGTGGTCACTGCGGCCGAAAGCATCCCGGTTGCCGAGCGCAGACTGACACGACTCAGGCAGGTCGCCGCCACTGTCCCCGGGAAGCAACAGATTCTCGACCAGGTTACGGGTGAGCTGCTGCTTCGCGAAGCGGGGCTGATCAGCGCGGAAACGGCAGCGCAGGCGCAGGCGAAGCTCGCCGAGATTCTGCAGCGAATCGGGCGCGCGCAGACGCCGCCGCTCGACTTTCGCGGCGTGGAGAACGGGCCTGTGCGGCCCCTCGGCGATCACTATGGTGAAGTTGTGCTTTCTGTGTCGTTCGAGGGTGGTATCGAACAGCTTGTGAATCTGCTCGCCGACATCACCGCCCAGAAAGAGCTGATCGCAACGAACGAGATCCGCCTTGGACAGGCGCACCCGAAACAGAAGACCCTGCCCGTGCGGCTGACGGTCTCAGGCGTCGTGAGGCGGGAACTGGTTCCGCAGCGGAAAGGGCCGGGAGCAATATGAAACGGCGGCTGCTTCTGCTCGATATCGTGCTGCTCTGGCTCGTAATTCTCGCGGGAACGACGCTGCGCGGGCGCTGGCTGGAAGCACGCGAACGCGAACAAAGGCTGCTCGGCGAGACTGTTCCCGCCATTCCGCCGCCGGCCATCGCGCCGATTCCGCCGGTAGTCCCGGCGAAAGCGATGCAATATGTCGAGGTCGCGCAGAAGATGCTGTTTTCGCGGGACCGCAGCGCGACGGTGATTCTCGATCCACCGCCGCCGCCACCGCCGCCGAAACCGATGCCGCAGTTGCCCAGCGCTCGGGGTGTGATGGCGTTCGGCGGGACCCCGATTGTGATGCTCAGTGAGAAGCCCGGAACGCCGCACAGAGGATACCGGCCGGGCGAGAAGGTCGGGGAATTCAGGCTGCTCGCCGTGAATAACACGCACATCCTGTTCGAGTGGGAAGGACTGCGTGTGCTTCGGCGGCTCGAAGACATTTCCGATAAGAGTACAGCGCCCGCGGAAGCCGCGCCTGCGGCAGCTTCCGCGGCTGCACTGGCAGCGCCGCAGGTGGTCTCTCCGGTGCGAGCTGCGCCCGGTATTCAGCTCGGCGCCGAGACGAAGGCCTGTGTCCCGGGCGATAACTCGCCGCCGGGAACGGTGGCCGACGGCTACCGCAAGGTAGTCACACAGACGCCGTTCGGCGCATCGTGCCGGTGGGAGCTGTCGAAATAGCTAACGAAAGGACGGTAAGTCATGAAGCGAATTGCCATTGTGATGCTTGCGTTGTGCTCGATTGAAATTAACGCGGCCACGCCGAAGAAGAACAATAAACCGGCGGCATCCGCGCGCAAAGCAGCCGCTGTCCCGGCACAGAAGCCAGCGCCGCCGGCGGTTGTCATCCCCGCCGATGCCACCCGCGTCGACGAGTACACGTATACGCACACCGACGCGCAGGGCAAGACCTGGACCTACCGCAAGACTCCGTTCGGAATCCAGAAGAGTGAGCGCACGGCAGAGACGGCAGCGCCTTACCCGCTGCCGGAGGTGACGCGCGATCGCCAGTCGCCGTTCGCGGCTGAGGGGTCGCAGAACGGGCCGGCAACAACCGCGGAGCAGGTAATTGCTGTCGAATCCGGCGATACGGTAACGTTCCGGCGCAGGACACCGTTTGGGAACAACAGCTGGACAAAAAAGAAGAGCGAGCTGAATGAGGAAGAGAAGGCTCTGCTCGAGCGCGCGAAGGCAAAATGATACGTTCTTTCCTGATTGCCGCGCTGGTGGCTGTGACCTTCGCCGCAGGCGCAACGGGACAGGCGCTCCCGCCAGGGTTTCCCCCGCCACGTCCGCTCGAGGAAGCGAAACCCGCGCCAACGCCGGGACAGCAGCCGGCCCCGCAGCCCGCCAAACCCGAGCAGCCGAACAAAGCGACGCTCGAGGCCGAGCAGAAGAATATCCCGGCGACGCTGCCCGCCGCCACCACGGGCGGGCTCAACCTGCAGAACGCATCCCTCACCGAGGTGATCGACGTGCTCGCACGCCAGTTGAAGATCAATTACATCCTCGATCCGCGCGTGAAGGGTAGCGTCACCATCAATACCTA
>DASSSG010000181.1:0-12175 GCA_035708545.1 Bryobacteraceae bacterium
CATACACGTGGTCACGTTCAGCACTGCAGCCATGATCTGGGTCAATTCGCAGCTCGCCGTGCTGGCGCGCCTCCACCACCTCGATGGGCTTCGTCCCCTCTGGCAAAGCGCGGGCCCGCACAGCTACGAACTGAAATTGCAAACGAATGGCCTGACCGTCTCCACAACCTTCGAGAGCGATCTGCTGGCCGGTGCGTTCGACGGCGAAGTCGGATCATGCGCCACACTGCTGCGCGCTTTACGGGCGCTGGTGCGCTCAGTCGCGGTCTCCATCGCACCTTAGCTGTCATCCGGGCAGACGGCCGCACCGAACGATCGAAAACATCAGCGTGACCAGCGCGATCAGGATTAATGCGAAAGGAAGCAGGGGAATATCCATGTACGTTCCCTCACGGATTTGACGCCGTGGCACGAAGCAACCTCTCATGAATTTGGTGCTGCTGGATCAACGACTTACGAGGGAAATCCAACTTTGATCCGCCATCCTCTCCTGATCTCGGCAGCGGTGGTGCTCCTTTGGGCCGGAGGGATCGCCGCAGCCGCGCCCGTGTATGTAGTGCTCTGATTCGATACCGAGGAACACATCGAGCGAGCCGCGGACCACGCGGCACTTCGCATCGCAAACGATCTCACTGCGCTCGGTGTTCGTGCGACGTTTAATTAATTAAGATCGTCGGCGAAAAGGCCCGCGTGCTCGAGACCCCGTGCGCAAGTTCATGGATCATTCACCCCGAAGGGTTCGCCGCTCCGAACTGCTCGAACTCGGGCGGCTGCAGGGGTGGACGCGCAAGCCGGCGCGCTTCAGGCCGGAAACGGCCAAACGCGCTCGATAGTCCTGCTGAGTATCCAGCGCTTGTCCTCCGCGTTGAGGAACTTCATATCGTCACGGACGAGCGACAGAGCCTCCTCGTAGTTTGTGTGCGCTTCGCACACCGGCCAATCCGTCGCCCACATCAGCCGCTGCGGTCCGAAGACCTCGTACAGACGCTTCACCTGCTCCTGCGCATCGAGGAACGGGTAGGGCTGCTTCGACAACGACCACGTGTGCGAGATCTTCACAAACAGCTTCGGGTAGCGCTTCAGTGCGATCAGTTTTTCGAGCTGCTGCGGCTGGTCGAGCGGGCTGTCGGCCATGTGATCGATCACGATGGTCAGGTCGGGGTAGCGGGCGGCCAGCTTGTCGACATCGGGCATGCGCGTCACGGGCGCAAGCACTGTCATCGGAACCTTCAGTTCCTCGCAGCGCTTCCACAGCGGAGGCATCAGCGGCCCCGAGATCCAGTCGCCCGCGGCGTTGCCCGCCGGGCTGAGACGTACGCCGCGGAAGCCCTGCTCGGTGAGACGCGACAGGTGATCGGGCGCGGCGGGGTCGAGGGGGTCCACACGACACACGCCCTGGAACCAGATGGGGTATTGCTTCAACACGTCCGCGAGATAGCTGTTGTCATACCGGTAATGAATCACCTGAATGATCACCGTGCGAGCGACACCGTTTTTCTTCATCAGCTCGAGCAGCATCTCCGGCGTGGCGTCGCGATCGGGAACCTTCGCGTCTTTCGCGAACGGATACTTCGGGTCGTGCTTCCACACGTGCACGTGCGGGTCGATGATGGGGTAGCCGGCCGCACCCGAGACCGCTCCCGTTGCCGCACTCATGATCAGCGTCCTCCGTGTCAGCTCAGGCATAGATCGGTTCGAGTGTATTGACGACGTACTCGCGGCAGCGCTCGTAACTGGCGCGCGGGCCGCTGCGCGCGGTATCCAGGTCGACGCAGAGCCAGCCTTTGAAGCCGATGGACTTCAGCACGCGATGGCAGGCAGGGAAGTTCACGTCGCCGTCGCCGAGGTCGAAGATCTGTTCGCGGAACGGTGCGTTCAGGCGCTTCGCATCCTTGTAATCGAGCAGCATGAGCCGGTGCTTGTGCCGCTCGATCACTTTCTCTGATTCCATACCCGCGAGATGCAGGTGCGCGGTATCGGGCGAGAAGTGGAACAGCTTCGGGTCCGTAATGGCCATGCAGCGGTCCACTTCCGGCTCATCCTGCACCATCTGATCGAGGTGGTTGTGCAGTCCGGCCCTGAAGCCCATCTCGGCGGCCGTTTCACCGATCTGGTTGAAACCGTCGCACATCGCCTTGAACGCGCCGGGCGCCGCTGCTTCGCGGCGTGGCGGCGAGAACACGACGAGGTGCCTGGCGTCGAACTCCTTCAGGAAGCTGATCGCTCGCTTCGCGCTGGCGATGACTTCGGCGCGCCGCGCGGGGTCGTGCGTCGGTCCGCTGAACGAGATCGTGATGATGTGCAGGCCGCGTTTTGAGAGCTCCTTCTGCAGCCCGGGAACCGTGATGTTGTACGTCGTCAGGATCTGCGGGAACTGCGTCATGCGAATTCCGATAAAACCGGTGTCCCGCATAATGTCGAGGATGTCCGTGAACGGGACACGCGGAAACGAGTTCCAGAGGTTGGCGCCGAGCGCCCACTTCAGGTTCTTGTTCGCGGGCAGGCGACCGGCCGCGCGCACGAGCGAGCCGGCGAGAAGCGACATCGCGGAGCGACGTGTCATGCCTGACATGATCTCACTCGACCGGATGTTGCGGGTATCGGAGTCGCCGCCACTTCCGTGAGCGACACGCTCGTGTGTAAGATCAGGATCGGTTGGTTGTCTGGAGGACCGGGTACGCGATGAAAAGACGGCAGGTGTTGCAGACATTACCGGCGGCGGCCACGCTGATGGCTGCCCCGGGACCGCTCGCCGCGGCACAGGCGGTGGCGAGGCGCGGCATGCCGCCGCTGAAGATCACGGGTGTGAAGGTGATCCTGACGGAACCGGCGGGCAGCAATCTCGTTATCGTGAAGGTGCTCACCAGCGAGCCCGGCTTGTACGGTGTCGGATGCGCTACGCACCAGGAGCGGCCGTATGCTGTGGCCGCAGCCCTCGACAAGCACATCGGTCCCTTCATCACAGGCCGCAACTGCGATGAGATCGAGGATATCTGGCACTCCGTTTACGTCGCATCCTACTTTCGAAGCGGTGTCACGCTGAACAACGCCCTCAGCGGCATCGACGGCGCGCTCTGGGACATTCTGGGCAAACGTACGGGAGTGCCGGTTTACCAGTTGCTCGGAGGCAAGGCACGCGCGGCCGTTCCGTTGTACGCGCACGCGAGCGGGAAGGACCCGCAGGAAGTTGAAGACCGCGTGCGCGAGTGGTTGGCAAAGGGCTACCGGCACGTGCGCGTGCAGGTCGCGACGCCGGGCTTTTCCGGATATGGCGCAGCGGGCGCGACTTCCGAACAGGTGCAGCGAATGCGGCCCGAGGGTGTCGTCGCTTCGCCGGTTTTCGAACCCACGCCATATCTGAACAGCAGTTTGAAGTTGTTCGAACACCTGCGGGCGAAGCTCGGGTTCGACGTCGAATTACTGCACGACAGTCATGAGCGTTTGCCGCCTTCTCAGGCGCTGCAGCAGGCCAGGCTGCTCGAGCCGTACAGGCTGTTCTTTCTCGAGGATCCGTTCGCGCCCGAGGACGTCGAATGGTTCAGGGTCATGCGCCAGCAGACCTCGACGCCTCTCGCCATGGGCGAGCTGTTCGTGAATCGGCAGGAATGGCTGCCGCTCGTCAGCAACCGTCTGATCGACTTCATTCGCTGTCACATATCGGCTATCGGCGGTCTGAACATGGCTCGCAAGATCGCGAGCTGTTGCGAGTTCTTCAACGTACGCACGGCGTGGCATGGTCCGGGCAATGTCTCGCCCGCCGGTCATGCCGTGAACATGCATCTGGACCTCGCGGTGACGAACTTTGGCATACAGGAGCAGAACCTTTTTTCGGACCGTGTGCGGGAGGTATTTCCGGGAGCTCCGGAGATCCGCGGAGGATATATGTACTCGAACGACCGGCCGGGGCTCGGCATTGATATTGACGAGAATGCCGCGGCAAAGTACCCCTACAAAACGCCCGGAAACAATCGGGGCGACCAGCGCAGGCTGGACGGATCAGTCCAGCGGCCGTGAGCAGCGGAAGGCCTGCCGTCTCGCCAGTACCTTTACCGTTCCCGCATGGTCGTGGTTTCTGAGCCGCGACCGTGAGGGAGCGGTTGTCAGAATAACGCGGGACACCACACTGGCTAGTAGCTTACTTTGAGCGAAAACTGCCACGATCGCGGCACGTCCTGCGAGGAAATTGTTCCGAAAGCCGAGTTCGTCGGCGTCGTGTTGGGCGTGCCCAGATTCGGGTGGTTCCACGCGTTGAGGCACTCGGCGCGGAACTGCGTACGCCAGCGCTCCGTGATGCTGAAGGTCTTGATCACCGAGAGATCCCAGCGCGACTGGCCGTCGCCGCGGATGCCGCTGAAGCGCAGCGGCGATACGCGAATATTGCTCGCCAGCTGCTGCGCGCTGTTCGTGTTGAAACCTGCCTTTGTATTGAACCAGCGATCGACGCTGCGCTGGCTCTTTGGCAGGACGATGTCATCGGGGTTGCCGGTGAACAGAGTCCACACATCGCCGAAGCCGAGCGGAGGACCGCTCTGCTTCTGGACGACGCCGTTAAGTTGCCAGCCGCCGACAAAGAAGTCCAGAACACCGGGCATATTGCCGGCGTACGGACGGCCGCGCCCAACCGGCATCTCCCAGATGCCGCTGCCCACGATGCGATGCGTACGGTCGAGCGCCGAGATCGATTCGTACGGTCTGGGGTCGGAGGGATTCAGGAACTCGGTGGCTTCCATGCTCTTCGACCACGTGTGAGAGACCTGGAAGGTGAAGCCGCGGGAGAAGCGTTTATCGATGCGCGACTGCAGGGAGTGATACCAGGAGTAGCCGATCGGCTCAGCGACCATGATGTTGCCGAACTGTGGATACGGCTTGAGCAGATTCGCGCGCGAGATGTTCGCTCCATAGATAGGATTGGTTCCGAGGAACGGATTCGGGAACGCCTGGTTGAGGAAGTTGATGGCCGCGGTGTCGCGAACCGGTGATCGGCTGAGGTACTCGGCCGGTGTGTTGTTGATATTGCGATTGACGCTCAGGCGCGTGCCCCGGCTGCCCACGTAAGTACTCTCGAACAGAAAGGCAGCGGGGAGTTCCTGCTGCAGCCCAAACGACCACCGCTGAACGTACGGCTGCCTGCGCTGAAGCGGGAAGAAGCTGATCGCCTGATTCAGGTTCGTCGTGAGTCCGCCACTCGCTCCGAGCGGTTCGATGAGCCCGCTCGGGAACGGGTCCGCCGTGGTAGCGACATATGAGACACCGCTGTCCAGCGACGCCTGGATTGGCGTGGACTGGCTGAATCCGGTTTGAATCGAATCGGTCTTGTTGACTCCGATCGTGTCATAGAAGATGCCGTATCCGCCGCGGAGAACGGTCTTCGGCAGCGCCTGGAACGCGAAACCGAACCGCGGCATGAGATTGTTCTTCTCACCCTCCCAGTAAGTGCGCGGATTGCCGTTCACGCCAACATAGGTCAGACCGCCGAGAACACGGAAGCGATCCACAGGCAGCTCGGGGATGGGATTGCGGGCGTAATTCGCGCGCGCCTGCGCCTCGATGGGATTCGACTGACCAAATGCGAAGTGCGCCACCGAGCGGTTGAAACGCTCCGTAACGGGCGTCTCGAGCTCGTATCGCAAACCGAGGTTCAACGTGAGGCGGCGAGTGACCTTGAAATCGTCGTGGATGAACAGACCGATGAACTTGTCCTGTTCGGCGAGGCTGGCGGTACGCTGCAGCTCGCCGGCGGGGATGCCAAGCAGGAACGAGGCGAGCTCGCCGCCAACGGGAGGCGCGGTGGAGGTGTCCAGCGGGCCGCGCGTGTATCTGCTCTCGAAATCGAACTGTGGCGAGGCTTCGAGCTGGTACCGGCGTTGATTCTCGCGATAGACGCGGAAATCGGCGCCGAAACGGAGGCTATGGTTGCCGTGCAGTTTTGTTATGGTTCCCGCGATATTGTGTGTCGTCGAAAAATTGCCGCCGTCGCCGGTCTCCCAGTTCGAGAGCTGAGTGAGCGAGCCGATTCGCACATTCGGGAAGGTCGTGACGCTGCGGTCAAGCATGTTCGCTAGACGCGCTGAGAGTCCAAGCGAGGTCAGATCAAAGCCGCGGCTCTGCCGGTACTCGGTGAAGTTCGCGTATGTGATTCCATAACGCACGTTCAGCAGGAACGCCGGACTGAGGACGTATACGTCATCAATCGTGAGGCCCTCATTCTGGCGGTTCAGAATGATGCCGTTCGCTCCGGTAGTAAAGACCCGGTTTTTGTCTTCCTGCCAGAAGTCCTTACTTACGCGGACGAAGGCGCGATGTTTGTCGCTGAAGTTATGGTCGACGCGGGCAAGATGCACCCAGGTATCTTCGAGCGCCTTCGTGGTGCGGAAATAGTTATTCCGGCCCTCGTTCGTGCCCCGCTGATTGGGCAGTGGGTAGTACTGCAGGATCTTCAGGGCAACCGGATCAAGGCGTTCGCGCGGAATGGTGTTTCCGGGAATCGGCTGCCGCTGAAAACGGCCGCCCGCGATGGCGGTGGTCGTCAACGGGTCGTAGATCTGGTAGTTGGAATTGATCGCGAGCAGTTCGGAGAGGTCGCCGCGGCGCATCTTTTCTGTGGGAACCGTGCTCAGGAACGATTGTGGTATGCCGAACGTATTGGCTTCCCAGTTATAAAACCAGAAGGTTCTGTTGCGGCCGTCGTAGAGGCGCGGGAGGACCACCGGCCCCGCCGACCACAGACCGTATCGGTTGTCCTGATATACGGGGAGCTTCTGGCCGGTGCGGTTCTGAAAGATGTTCGGCGTGTCGAAGGCGGAGTTGCGGACCCACCAGTACGCTTCGCCGTGGAGCTGGTTGGTGCCGGTTCGCGTGGTGACGTTCACCAGAGCGCCGATGGTGTGACTGACGGAAGCGTCATAGGACGCGGTCTGGACTTTGAACTCGGAGACGGCGGTCTGTGGCGGGATGAACCCCACGCGGGCGGAGGTTCCCTGCGCCTGCGTGTTTGCGACTCCGTCGAGCGAGAACTCGTTATTGTATTGACCGGCGCCATCGGTCGAGAACTGGGAGTTCTTGTTGATTGAGAACGAGCCGGCTTTGGCGAGCCGCATGTCGGTGCTGTTCATGACGCCGGGCGCGAGCTGCACGAGCACCATGGGGCTGCCGCCGAACGAGGGAAGCTCCTGCACGCGGCGCTGATCGATCACCTGCCCGAGCGAGGATTCGGCCGTGGCGAGCAGCGGAGTTTCGGCCCTTACCTCGACTGACTCGGTGACGTTGCCGACGGTCAGTTCGACGTTAACTTCGATCGTGTCGTTCACGCGAATTTCGATGCCTTCGCGGATGAACTTCTTGAAGCCGGCGAGCTCCGCCTCGATCGTGTACATGCCGGGCAGGAGATACGGCAGCACAAAATTCCCTGCATCGTTGCTCTTCGAAGTGGCGGTGACGCCGGTCGCGACATTTCCTGCGCGTACCTCGGTGCCGGGCACGAGCGCGCCCGCCGGATCGGTGACACGCCCGACGATGGTGCCGCGGGTTTCCTGGGCGTAGACAGCACAGGCAAAGAGCAGAACGGCGGACAGACGCATCAACATACAGTTCCCCTGGATGAGAGTGGGACCAGTTTATCTCAATGGCAGCCGCCGGACTGCAAACCCCGCCTGAAACCGCGGCTGTAATCCCTTTCCCATTCCGGCCGCCCGTGCCGCACCCCGATGCATGGGAAACTCGCCTCCGCTAATCGCAATCCTCCTGGAGAACCCCACAACGACCGCTGCCAACACCCTGCGCGCGCCGCAGCTGCGCACGCTCGCCCGGTCAGAGCCAGCTCGAATGCTGCACGACGAATCTGCAGCAGATCACTGCAGGTTTGGGAACCACTCAGACGAGTGGGAGAAGCAGCGGCCGAAGACTATGGCCGCTGGGAAGACGGCGCACGGCCTGACGGTCGGGCGCTCGACGCAGCAGGTCCGCGGCACGTCGCAGCGCCAGGTAGGCGAGCCCCGCCAGGATGAGAAAGACCCCGGCGTCATGACAGCCCGATTCTCGCCCTGTGTCCGGGCAATCCCCGGGAGAGCAGTCTCTCGCACACGAAAACATCCTGGGCGCAGACGACGTCGACGGATTACCGCCCCCGAGATCTGCCGTTCATGCGGTCATCGCCCGCACCGCGGTTTGCGTCCGACCATTACCAGTCCGAGGCTCTCGCTGGCCTCGATGTCGGCGCGTAAATCCGCCTCGGCAGCGAGCTCGCCGGCGCTGAGCATGGCCTGCCCACTGGTAATATGATTGCAGCATCACAGTCTATGGCATTGCTGCAGAACCAGTTTGACCGGAATTTTCTTACTACGTCCGTCGATTACGTGTTCAACTGGGCCAGAAAATCAGCACTTTGGCCGCTCACATTCGGCCTGGCCTGCTGCGCCATCGAGATGATCGCGTCCAGCGCGTCCCGCTTCGACATTGCCCGATTCGGGGCAGAGGTGTTCCGTCCCAGCCCACGGCAGTCGGATCTGATGATCGTCGCCGGCACCGTCACTCTCAAGATGGCGCCCGTGCTGAAGCGCATCTACGACCAGATGCCGGATCCCAAGTGGGTTATAGCGATGGGATCGTGCGCGAGCGTCGGCGGTCCGTTCAACACCTACTCCGTTCTGCAGGGTGTGGACAAGATCGTACCCGTTGACGTGTACGTTCAGGGTTGTCCCCCGCGGCCAGAGAACCTGTTTTACGGTCTGCTCAAGCTGCAGGACAAGATCGACCAGATGTCAACGCTCGTCAGGCGGCCGACAGAGGTTCGTCTCATCGAAAAAATGCTGGACGATTTCAGGAAGCAGGTGATGGTGGCGCAGGTGCAGAATCCGGCCGCAGACACCGCGCAGTTCATTCAAACCAGCTCGCTTGCTCTTCCGCAACGCTGAACACGTCTATCAGTCCGATCGCCTCGTTCGGCTGCCGTGGCTGATTCACGGCTTCGGCACACGTTTGTCCACAGACTGGCCGCGCGAGTACACACGCGTGAAGCAGGTGCACTCGGACACCATCTTTGCGGTTGACGAGCGACCTGCGCGGGTGATGGTCGGTGACGCGCTCGTCACCAGGACCCCGGGACGCATGGTTGGCGTACGTACGGCTGATTGCGTGCCGATCCTGCTCGCCGATCCCGCGAACCGCGCTGTCGCCGCCATTCACGCCGGCTGGCGCGGCACCGTGCAGAACATCGCAGGCAAAACAGTCGAGCGCATGCGCCTCGAGTATGGAACGAACGCAGCCGATCTGCTGGCTGTGATCGGCCCGTCGATTGGCGAGTGCTGCTATGAAGTCGGCCCCGAAGTAGCCGGGCAGTTCGACGAACTAATGGCCAATCGAGTCGACTCGCGGCGCCTCAACCTCGAGGAAGCGAACCGGCGGCAACTGATTGCGGCCGGCCTCCGGAACGAGAGCATCGAGCTCGGGAGTGTGTGCACGCGCTGCCACGAGGAGTTCCACTCCTGGCGCCGCGACAGGGAAGCGGCCGGCCGCATGGTAGCGGCGATCGGCATCCTGCCGCAATAACACGAAAAGAGCGCGAACCTCGAAGGCCCGCGCTCTTTCCTGAACGAGACGAAGAACCGCGTACTCGCGGCAACTACGCTGCGTTGACCAGCAGTTCTTCCAGGCTGTCGCTGCCCTCTTCCTGGGCGCGGTCGGCGGCTTCCTGGCATGCGATGCAGAAAGGCGTCCACGGTACCGCGTTCAGACGCTTCGGGCTGATGTCCTCTTCGCAGTGCACGCAGACACCATACGTACCTTCGTCAATGCGGCGGAGCGCGGCGCGCACGTTGCGGAGCAGGTTCGATTCACGGTCGAGATTCCGGATTGCAAGCTCGCGTTCTGCAGCGTTCTGGACTTCATCGAGGGCATCCGGGCTCTTCTCGATCGTGATTCCGTCACGGTTGCGCAGAACACCTGCGAGTTCGGCCTGGCGGGCTTCCAGGATTTCTTTGTACTTGGCGAGTTCGGCCTTCGTCATGTATGTCTCCTTACACCTACGGTCTTGTTGTTCTTTTTTCGCAATGGGAATAGACGTTCTGTCGTATCCCAAGTTTCAATTCTTTGACTCTTGGAAGTCTCTGGAACTCAGGTGTTTCCCAGCTTGCGCCGGTCGAGTCCGAAGAGGCTTGGAATCGGGCTCCAAGAATCATAGCACACTCGTTAGCAATTACGGTACCAGGACGTTTTTTGGTTTCTGCCTCCTACATCAGTTGTCGGCCCGGCACATTTCTCTCACCTATCCTGCTGAGCGCGCTGGATATCGAGGCGCCCATCCCAAAACGCTGTCCGGCGGCCCAGAAAACCGGCCTGCCCGGCGCGCAGTTCCGGTCCGGACCGGGTGTTTCGTTCCCGAAACATGTTGGTAAAAACGGAACAATCGGGCATTTTTGCCGGAAACGCAATACCCGCTGGTGAAGGTACCCGCATACCCACGTATGTATCGCTGATGTGGGCAATTTTCGCCCACAAGCGCAAACGCCTGCTCGATTTAGCCCACAGGCACGCCTTCCTGCCGCGCCCGAGCTACCTGGGTTCGAGCCCAATGCTCGACATGACGACCCCGAGCTCTCGCTGATCCACTGCTCCCGCCGGCAGAAACTTGTCCAGCACGAATTCACACGTGACAGCGTCGGCAGCGAGAACGCTCGCAGGCACGTCGCGCGCGTAGGTGTGGTCACCGGAACGAGAATAACGTTCGGCCGGCAGTGCGGCGCCATTCACGTTCGCGAAGATCGTCACTGACCCGACTTTATTGGTCACCGCGTCCGGTAGCGCGAACCGCGCCTTCAACGTTGCGCCCCGCTGTCCGGCCGTGGCGGGCGGCCGCAAAGTGACGGCGAATCGGCCTGTGGTCCACCGCCACGCGTTCCCTTCCACAGCGTGGAAGCCGCGAAGCAGTTGAACGCTCGCTTTCGGATCGGCCATATAGATGACGGACGCGAGCTGTGCCGGAGCTTCCTCGGTCGGTTCCGTCTTTATCCTGTCGCGAGGTTTGCACGCGGCGGTGCCGAGCAGCAGCGCTGCGCACCCGAGCACTACGATCAGTCTCCGCACTTTTCCACTTCTACCAGACAGGAATAGAACACCGGGCCCCCTCCGATGTCGGTGAGAGCGTCGGAGGTCAGCACGTTGATTCCATGCCCGCCGGCGGATCGCTTATTCCAGCGCACCGAAGGCGCGCGGACGACGCCCGCTCGCACGGTCCCGTTCACGGAAGCCCGGAGCAGCACGGCGCCGCGATCATTACGGACGCGCACAGCGTCGCCCGACGCGATACCTCGCGGGCCGGCATCGGCAGCATTCATCTCAAGCACGCTGGTCTGGGCGTCCGTGCCGGCGCGGTTGCCGAAAGTCGAGTTCATACTGTCGTCGTTCTTCGATGACACCAGCTCCAGCGGATACCGCGACCGCAGAATGGCGGAGCCCCGGCGCGATTCCACAGGCGGGACGTACTCGACCGCGGCCCGGCTCAGATCGCAGCGTCCGGAAGGAGTGCCGAATCCACCCTCGGCAAACGGCAGAAAGGGCAGTCCGACGTTGAGTCGAACCCAGTGCTCCCGATCCAGGCGCTCGAGGGTAATTCCTTCGAGGAACGAGTGCCCGGACGCGAGCAAAGTCCGGATCATGTCGTCTTCGCTGTCGCCGAAGCAGCTGTCGTCGAAGCCCATGCGCTGTGCGAGCAGCCGGAACACAGCTACATTTGATTTCGCTTCGCCAGGCGCCGGCAGCGCGGCGCGTGCGAGTTGCACATAGTAGTGGCCGTATGAAAGGTAAAGATCCGTGTGCTCGAGGAACGTCGTTGCCGGCAGCAGGACGTCGGCATAATCGGCAGTGTCGGTCTGAAACTGTTCGAGCACCACCGTGAACAAGTCCTCGCGCCGCAGGCCCTGCAACACGCGATGCTGATTTGGCGCAATAGCTGCCGGATTCGAGTTGTAGACCACCAGCGCCTGCACGGGCGGCGAGTCCAGATCCGTGAGCGCTTTCCCCAGCTCGCTCATGTTCACAACCCGCGCTTCGCGGCCGAGCGGCGACCGCTTCTGCAGTTCGGGCAGCTCGAGACCGGCGCGATTGAACTGAAACGCGTGCGAGGTCGACAGATGCAGACCGCCGCCCGGCTGACGCCACGCGCCGATGAGCGCCGGCAGCGCCG
>DASSSG010000182.1:0-3870 GCA_035708545.1 Bryobacteraceae bacterium
CCTCATGTCCGACTGACAGCCTCCTCTTTTCGCCACGGCTGTACAGTACTTTCGTATTCGGTCGGACAGCCCATGCCCACGTCTTTCACTCCGGCGTTTCGCAGGAGCGCAACCGCGGTCAGCCGGCGATAGATATTAAACGTGATCACGTGGGCAAACATGCCGCCGAAGGTGAAGGTTTCCGCCGGCTCGCACAGCGCGTCAACGAAAGTGTCGTCCCACGCTCCGCGGTCGCGCACTTTGCGAAGAACGGCATTGAACTCCGCATCCGCTTTGTCATAGCGGGCGAGCAGGCCTGCGGGCGAGCGGTCGGCACCTTCGATCTGGTCGTCCCCCGCCGGGAATGGCCGGCCTGTGAGCGCAAGCGTCCAAACCTCCTTTGTGCGAACAAGGCGATCGAGCAGTTCACGGAGGTTGTGATCCGGCTCGCAGAACGGGAACAGCGGGATGCTGCCCTTGAGAGGCCGGTCGAGTTGCTGGTCAGTGAGTGTTGCCGCCTGTTCGAGCAGGCGGCGGGTGTGCCAGGAGTCGTGTCCTGCGAAGCGATCGAAAAGGTCCATTGGCGATTCTCCTTGTGCGGAATGACAACCCGACCAGAAGTGGATACCACTCCGGGCCGGCAGATGGAAGTGCGTCGGACCGAGTCGCCTGTACAGGCTCGGCGAGATGCCGAACGCGCGGCGGAACGCCCGCGTGAAGGCCTCGAGTGACCCATACTGCGCATCGAGCGCGATATCGGTGACCGAGCGTTCCGTGCGGCCGAGCTGCCAGGCCGCGCGCTCGAGCAGCAGCCGTCGCCGCATCGCTCCGGGCGTTTCGTCGACAGCCGAACGAAACAGGCGATAGAACTGCGTGCGGCTCCACCAGGCGCGGCGCGCGAGATCGCCGGTCGCACTCGGCTCGTCGAGCGATCCGAGGACCGCGGCGGTCAGTCTGTCCGAAGTTCTCACTCGCAGTGGATCGTAACAGGGAAAGAGGGGACGCGCCTGATCGCGCGTCCCATTCTCAGAACTGGAACATGAGCGTCAGGTTCATCAGCGGCTGGCCGCCGAGCGAAGCGGTGGTCGGGTCGCCGGAAACTTTGCCGAAGTTCTGCGGGTTGCGGAAGTCCACGGTCGTGGCCGGTGTGTTGAAGTTGTACGTCTTGAAGACGTTCTGCATGTCCCAGCGGAGCTGCGCGCGGTAGCGCTCTTTGATCGCGAAGTTCTTCTGCGCGGAAGCCTGCGTCCAGCGCAGCGGCAGGCCGGTCGCGATGTTGCGTCCGGCGTTGCCGACGCGGAAGTCGCAGCGAGCGCGATCGCTGCCGGCCGGGATCGGCGTGACCGTCCCGCAGCCGCCGGGCAGGGCGAAGTTCACGAGCCCGTTATTGGACCCGGCGAATACGGAATAGCTGTTTCCGGTATTAAAGCGATCAGGGCCGACATCATTCCAGCCGTCACGGACTTCGATCTGGCTGATCACGTCGGGCCGCTGCGTCCCCGCAAAGCCGGGCCAGTAGTTGTACGGGCTTCCTGCAAGGCCGAACGTCAGCGGGTTGCCGCTCTCGAGTGTCTGGATGAACGAGATTTCGAAACCACCGAAGACCCATCGCTTCCAGCCGCTCGTCGCCCACGGCTTGCCGCCGCCGAACGGCAGCTCATAGTTGACGACACCGATGTAGCGGTGCGTTCGATCATAGCCGGCGCGGGCTTTTTCGAGGCGGCGGTTTTGGATGGGAGCGACGCCACCGCCATCGTTGTCGCCGTCCTGGGAATCGATGGCTTTTGCGAACGTGTAGAACGTGGAGAAGTACAGGCCCTGCGACGTGCGCTTCTCGAGTTTCACTGTACCCGAGTGGAAGGTGCTGTGGCCAAAGTTCGAGCGCAGCCGGATGTCTCCGAAGTGCGAAAACGGCCGATAGAGCTGCGCGGCGGCGAAGACGACGTTGCGCTGTGCCGGATTATCGGCAAGGTAATCGATGGGGAATGTGTTGTACTGCCAGCGCTCGATCAGCCCGACACCGGAGGAGCCCTGATAGCTGATTTCGAGGAGGTAGTTGCGCCGGAACTCGTACTGCGCGCTGCCGTTGAAGTTGAGGGTGTACGGATTGCGCAGGTTCGGATCCCACCACTCAGCGCTGCGCGAGCCGTAGTTCGTACCGACGAAGGGTGAGGAGCCATCCGGCCGCATGGTGAAGCGTACGGGATCAGGCCCGCGGTTGATGCGATAGATCGGACGCGGATCGCCCGGCGGCGCCTGCTGGTTGGCCGTGGCAACGTACTCGTCGAACTGACCGCGCGATTGCGGGAAGCGAACGTCGACGGTATACATGCCGAAGCCGCCGCGAAAAACCCACTTCTCGAATGGGTGCCACGAGAGGCCGAGGCGCGGATTGAAGTTGTTGTTGTCGCGCTTCGCCAGTCCGCCGGTGGTATGGATGAAGGCTCCCATGCGGCCCGTCAAATCGTCGCGCATGTTGGGATCGAAGTTGCTCATGTACCCGTACTTCGTATTGAACGGGCTCTCGTTCGAATAGCGGAGGCCAATGTTGGCAGTCAGGCGCGGGGTCACCTTCCAGTCGTCCTGGATGTAGAAGCTGTGAATGCTCGATCGCGGGAGCCAGCTGGTGAGCTCGCTGTTGAAGGTTGCCTGGCGGACGTAGCCGGTCAGGAAACCGGCGAAGGTGATGCCGGTATTCGGGATCGCGGTGCCATTGGGCTGGAGTCCGGAGGTCACGCCGTCAAACATGAAGTTGGAAAACCGGGCGAAGATCGCCGAGTTGAGGCGGTAGCGAAGGATCTCGTAGCCAAACTTGGCTGCATGCGAGCCGTGAATCCAGGTGGTATCGTTGCGGAACGACAAGGTCTCGTTCACGTTGCGACTCGGATTCACACCGGTGATGTTGTAAATGCCGAACGACGGCATGAGTGCGGGATCGGCGTTCGGGATTCCGAGCTTGCCGGCCCAGTTCTCGCCGTAAGAACGTACGCGGGTTTCGGTGAGGCGGCGGAAGTAGCCGACACGAGAGTCATTCACGAGCGCGGGCGAGATGAGCCAGGTGTAGCCGGTCGAGCCGTTGAGCACTTTTGTCGGTGCGTAATTGCCCTGCAGGGCATCGAAGACCAGCCGGTCGTTGCGGATCACGATCGGGCGCTGGTGGCCGCTCTGGTCGTTCTCGGTAAAGCTGCCGTACAGTTTGAAGGCGGTCGAGAACTGGTGATCGAGGCGGACGTTGTAATCGTTGAAGAAGACGCGCGCAAACTCGTCGGCCAGCAGGTTGTTGTTCGGCCCGGTATTCGTCATCGTGCCGGCCTGGTTGGGAAGGACCCAGGGATCGTACTCGAGGACCTTGCGCGCAACCGGATCGATGCGGTCCAGTGGAATGACATTGCCCGGGAATATGTCGCGCGTCCAGGTGCCGTCGGGGTTCTGACGCGTGGTCGACGGATCGTAGATGGGATTTGCGCCAGCCCAGTTGAACAGGCCGCGGCGCATGTCCGGTGTCGGCGTGGTGGTCAGGATCTGCGCGACCTTCTTCTCATGCAGGCGTTGATAGCCGAAGAAGAAGAATGTCTTGTTGCGGCCGTCGTAGAGTTTCGGGATGTACACCGGTCCGCCGATATTCGCGTCAGGCATCATGAAGAACACCGGCAGACCGTTCGGCCGGCCGGGAAACGGATCGGAGGTGCGAGCGCGGTCAAAGTAGCGGCGGTGCTGCATCCTGCGCGTGCGTCCGAACCAGGAAGCCATCCCGTGCAGTTCGTTCGTCCCTGTCTTCTTGACCACGCTGATGACGCCTCCGGCGGAGTGCCCGTACTCGGCGGGAGGGACTGTGGTGATGACGTTCACTTCAGCCACTGAGTTTTGCAGTGGCTTCACTGTGTCGACGCC
>DASSSG010000183.1:0-2435 GCA_035708545.1 Bryobacteraceae bacterium
CGTGATCGTCGCCGGCATGCATACGAACGAGATCTTTATCGAGAACGGCCGTTTCCACGGGCGGCAGATCGCCGCCGCGATCGCGAACGGGCGTGCATGACTCCAGAGGCAGTCGCGAAAACGTGCGGTGCCGGCGGCTCCGTTACGGCCGCTGCTCTGTCACCATCGCGTAAGCCTCTATCCCAACGTGCGCGTCGGGGCTGAGCATGCCCTCGCAGACGAGCGTCACACCCGAGGGCGCAGTCTCCTGCCCGTGAAACTCGTACCGCAACTTGTTCGCCCGCTCGGCAATGCTGCGCGCCACCGTGTACACGCGCGTGAACACGACGCCTTTGTAACCCGCACCCACGCCTTCGAGTGCCTTCCCCAGGCGCTCATACACAAGCCGCAGGTCTTTGTCTTCGGTCTGGAAAGCCATCTGAGTGCTGCTGACGGCCACGCGGCCCGGTCCGACGAGCGTCGCCAGCGCGAACTGCCCCGGCTGCGGCTCGACAGGCAACACGCGCTTTGACGGTGGCCGCTTCAGCCGCGCCACTGCCTCGCACTCGGCGTAGTCATCGAGCGCTCCCCGCAGCGGCTGCACGAAATTTAGGGCCGCCTCCGGGTACGACGTTCGCGCCTGCTGCGCTGCCGCCGCCGACAGATCGAACGAGTTCACGAAACAGGTGATACGCCGCACGTCGCCACCGTCGAGGCCCGTCGCGCGCAATGCTGCATCCAGCGCCCCGAGCGGATCCCGCGCCGTGCCGCGCTGCGCCGAAAACAGCGCAACTCCGTGCTCGTTTATCGCGCGCCGATCGGCGAGCATTGCCTCGAGTACCACCTGAGCGCCCTCCAACGGCAGCGCGCCCGCCTGGATCACCGTCAGGGCTGGCAGGTTCAGCTTACGCTCTGTGAATGTCTCGCTGACGATCTCCTGCACGCGGCGCACATCGCCGGTTCCGGCTACGAACGCGCGCAGCTTCAACACCGAGCCGCCTCGCGAGTTGGAAAACAGCCAGCGCAGCGCCTCGCGCGTCTGCTGAGAAAGCAGGCCCTTCCCGGACAGCGGTGAGACCAGGAACGTCAGCCGCTCAACATCGCCAACCGTAGCAGCTGGCGGTTCCCTGAGTACCGGTAGCGCCTGTGTCTCGTCCTTCTGCTCCTTTTCTTTCTTGCGGATGATGACCGGCGGAAACGCGTTCGGGTCCTTCTTTTTCCTGCGTTGCGCGTGCGCGGGCGGCAACACGAGCAAAACGGCCGCAAACGCCGCCGTCAGCGCGCGGAGGGTGGGCATCGGCAGTCTCATTCTAGCAACCGCAGGTTCTTGCCTCACCCAGTCCAAAATGGTACGCTAATGGCTTGCGTATTCCGCTCCTCAATCCGGACCTGGAGTCCCCGATCTACCGGCAACTATATGAACATATTCGCAATGAGATCCAGAACGGTTTGCTCGTCAAAGGCGATCGGCTGCCGCCCACCCGCGAACTGGCAGTCCAAATTGGACTGAACCGCACGACGGTATCCGCGGCATACGCTCTGCTCGAATCCGAGGGCTTTATCCGTGGCCACGTGGGACGCGGCAGTTTCGTTAACTACACGGCTCCTTTACAGCAGCCTCCCGCGCAGGACTTCATCAGCTTCGCCTCCTCCCGTCCCGCAGAGAGCGACTTCCCGATCGCGGAGATTCAGGCGGCGATTCGTGAAGTGACTGCCTCCGGCGAAATCGGGCACATCCTGCAGCTGGGTTCCCCCGGCGGGTACGGACCCCTGCGCCGGTACCTCCTGGCCGAAACGAACCCACACCCGAACGACGACATCCTGGTGACCAGCGGGTGCCAGCAGGCGCTCGATCTGGTTCAGCGCGTCTTCGCACCAGCCGGGGAGACAGTGCTGGTCGAAGACCCCGTGTATCACGGAATCAAGAACGTTTTCTCGCGGCCCCGAGTACGCCTGTTCGGTGTTCGTACGACCGCGACCGGTCTCGATGTGGAAGAGCTCGGCCGCATGCTCCTTGCGGAACGTCCGCGCCTGCTCATCGTCACCCCCGATTTTCAGAACCCGACCGGCGCCACGGTTCCGCTCGAAGCGCGCCGTGCCATCGTCGCCCTCGCGCGCGAATCCGGCACGCTCATTATCGAAAACGAAATCTACCGCGATCTGCGCTACGAAGCCGAGCCGCTGCCGACGCTCAAAGAGCTCGACGAGACCGGCAACGTGATCCTCGTGCGCAGCTTCTCGAAGGTCGCCTTTCCGGGCCTGCGGGTCGGCTGGGTGGTCGGGCCTTCGCGGCTGATCGCCTGCCTCACCGAAGCGCGGCAGTGGTGCGATCTCCACACCGACCAGCTCTCCCAGGCCATCCTGTTGCGCTTCGCCGAGTCGGGCGGGCTGGCAGCTCATTGTGAACGCGTCCGGCGCGCCGGGCGCGACCGCCTGCGCGCCGTTCTCGACGCCTG
>DASSSG010000184.1:0-2731 GCA_035708545.1 Bryobacteraceae bacterium
GCTTTCTCCGAACGGCCCGGTGATCAGCACGCTCACGAATCCGGACGGCACGTATCGCATCGAGGGCATCCCGCCGGGTCAGTACCTGGTGTACGTACATCCGCTGCCGCCCCGAATTGCGGAGAAGAACGAAGTATCGCCCGCGAACATCACCTACCCGGTGAACGCGGATAACCGTGCGCTCACGGAAGGGCCGATGTTCGATACCCAGTTTTTTCCCGGCGTGCGCGATTCTCAGCAGGCGTTTCCGGTAGCCGTCGCGGCGGGTGTTGCCACCGAAGGCATTAACTTTACCGTTCGCGCGCGCGGGCCGCTGCAGATCCACTCCATCGAGACATGGGGGTTCGTGTCGCAGGTGGCGCTGAAGCCGCCGTATCTGAATCCCGGCAGCGCCTATCCGTTCTTTGTGGCGCGCGGCTCCGGCATTATCAACGGGCAGGGGATCGCGCCCGGACTGGCAGCCACCATCATCGGAGGCGCGGGTCTGGCGCTGAAATCCTACTCAGCCGGGTTCCTGCAGCTCGATGCTGACGTGCGGTCCTTCCTCGCAACGGGCGAGGGCGCACGTCACGTGATGTTCGCCACGCAAGGTGATCTGTATGTCCTGCCCGCCGCATTCCAGGTATCGCAGAGCCAGCCCCCGGCGATCGCCAGTGTGGCTTCAGCGAGCGATGGCGGCGTGCGCGTCGCGGTTATCTCCGGAACCGGAATGAACGAACAGACGCGCATTCTGTTCGATGGCACTCCGGCACTGCGACAGTTCATTGATGACGGCGGGCGAATCATAGCGACCCCGCCGCCGGCGCGCGGCGGCCACCGCGCGACCGTCGTGGCGGTGAACCCTGACGGGCAGAGTTCCCTGTTCGTTTCGGCAACTCCCGCCGTGTACGGATACGAGGGTGATCCCGGCTCGCCCATCCTCGCGTTCACTCCGAACTCGCTGGGAGCCGGAGTGGACGCGTTGATCACGATTGAGGCGGCCGGCACTTCGTTCGTTGATGGAGCGACGGTCGGCTTTGGTTCGCCCGACATTACCGTGCGAAGAACCTGGACGGTGAGTACAACTCGGCTCATTGCCAGCGTGTCCGTGTCACCGCGAGCCATGCCTGCGGCCACGTCGGTTACGGTAGCCAACGGACTGCAGACCATCACGCAGCCGTTCTCGTTCCAGATCACGCCCCTGAACCCGAGAGCGGTCGTGCTCAGCGGCCATATCGCGAACGCCGTACCCGGCGCGGTGGCGATCGCGACTGTGGTGAGTTCACCCCTGTCTCTCGGCAGTGCTCCGCTGCAGTTGTTCCTCAACGAGCGAACGGTTCCGGTCAGCGTGATGGCGGATAACCAGCTGGCTTTCCAGATCCCTGCCGGGACACCGATTGGGCTCGCGACCCTGCGGCTTCAGGTCGGCGGCGAGAGCAGCCTGCCGGTGGCGTTCGCGATCGAATCGCAGCCGCCGCAGATTACTTCACTGCTCGTTAATGGCCAGGCATTCGATGCGCGGCAGGGGGTGCGCGCGGGTGACCTCATGGCCGTCTTCGTCTCGGGACTGGCGGAGGCAAACGCGACCATCGCGCCCAACCGGGTCACGGTAGGCCTCGGCTCCATGCAGTTTGCTCCCTCGCAGGTTCTGGCGACTGCAAACTCGCACGTGGTCCTGTTCGTTACCCCATCGGGAGTGACCGGGACGGTGCCGCTGACGATCGCGATCGACGGTCGCAGCTCTGCAGCGTTCACGCTGTCCGTGCGGTAACCGCCTGGCGAGCCCTCTCAGTCCGCGCACACCGATTTCCGGCTAATCCATTCTGCGCGTCCAGGCGCTACCGACAGCAGGTCCACGGGCCCGCCGACACGGCCCGTACCGGCGCGAATCTCCAGCTCGATCAGCTCCCTGACTAACTGCGGCTGATCTCCCACGGCCCAGTCCTGATGCGCCCGCAGGTACTCCCGGATGCGGCCCTGCTGGCCGGCGTAGATGATCCGGGGCCCGCGCGTGTCGTTCTGATCGGCAAGCACGGCCGAGTACTCGCGCAGCTCTCCGGTGGGTGCGAGCTGGAAACTCGCGACTGCAAACAGAGGCGAACCGGCCTGCACTTCGGCGAAGATAGCCTGTACGACCGGATGTCCAGCCAGCAGAAACTCGAAATCAGCCGGACTCTCTTTCTTTACCAGCGCGAGGGCTCGCGCGAGTCCGGGCCGGACGATCTCGCGAAATGCCGCCAGCCTCTCATCCATGGCGCACGTCTGCTTCATGGCCTGCCGGGCGAGCGTCGCAAGCTCGAAGTTCACGGCGCGGTCCTCGACGAGGCCGCTGAGCGCGAAGTACGTGTCACCTTCGCAGGCGATCTTGCAGCCGAGCGCCGCTGGTTCGGGCGCGCCCGTGAATGTCAGACTGTCGGCCCCAAGCAGCAGCCGTTCCGGCGTCCACACCGCAACCAGCGTCGTGGCATGCATGGCAGAGACGGCGGCCAGCAGGAGCGCTGGTATACCCGCACGGATTAAAATGTAAAGAAGCTAACTGTATTGTACCAGCGCAAGACGGAAGATCACCACGCGAGGGCACCTGTCCAGCGTGCGGAGCCGCTGCGGGGTCGCGCGCCCGAGTCCCAGCGATCACGGAAGAAAGAGCACAGTCGTGTCAGCTCTTCATCGCTGAATTCAGCTATGAGTTCATCGAAACGGGTAGTGGGATCGAGCGTATCATCCACGATGCTCTGAATGAGCGATGTAACCC
>DASSSG010000185.1:0-5549 GCA_035708545.1 Bryobacteraceae bacterium
TGGAACCCCCAACATTGTTGTCCGCCCCTGACGGGCGGTCCTGCCTGGTTGGGGTCAATCTATCACGAGTGCCAGTGGTGTGCAATAAGTCACCGCCTCGACTGCTTCCGCTCCGGCGTCGCCTTCGGAAAAGCGATTCCCGGCAGTCCGAGCGCTGCGAGCCCCGTCGATCGATTGCGAATACCTGCATCCGGCTCGTGATCGCGTAAAAGGCTGCCACCGCGCAGCTCTCGACAACTCAGCACCGCAGTTGCGTGGTTCGCGCGATCCCGGCGATATTGCCGGCCGATTCAGTCTTTTGGCACGAAGTGGGGACGCTCAGGGGACCAGACTCGGGAGCTTGACAGGTGAACTCGCCGCGAATAACGTAACTGTCATGCAATTGGCCTGCATGTCTGCACAAAATGCCTTCACGATGCGGCATTGTTATATCCGCATCCTCGCCACCCTGTGCTGCGCCGCCAGCGCCTGGGCGCAGGCCTCTCTCGAGTTCGCGCTGCCGGAACGCACGAGGCTTCTCGTGGACCAGCGGCTGGATCTCGTTCTCGAAATCCGCAACGCGCCCCAGGCTGCCGGACTCCGGGTGACCGCTAACGGAATCGACATCACGTCACGATTCACCAATTCGTACCCCGTCGATCTGGATTGCGACGCGCGCAATGACATGGTGGTCAGGGCCGATCAGTACGGATTCCAGACGGCCGGACATGTGCGGCTGGTCGCGCAGGTCTCCACCGACTCCGGCGTTCTCACGACGGTCAAGGATATCCTGGTCTATCCGTTCTCCGTGCCCGGCAGGAAGAGGAACGTCATCCTTTTCATCGGCGACGCGATGGGCAACAGCTACCGCGACGCCGGACGAATCGTGGCGCGCAGTGTGGAGACTATTCCGGGAGTGTCCGGGTTGCGCGAAGGGTTCTTCGACAAGCTCCTGGAAATGGACCAGATGCCCATCTCGGGCATGGTAATGACTTACGCTTCCGATCGTCTCGTTCCCGACTCGGCAAACACGGCGTCGGCGTGGGCGATGGGGAACAAAACCTTCGACGGCGCGCTCAACGTCTTCGCCGACGGCACCGACTGCCGTTGGCGGGCCGCGATGAACGAGGCCACGTTGCCCTCCATGCTCGATAACCCGAGAGTCGAGACGCTCTGGGAGTACATGAAGCGGAAGCACGCCTATCGCACCGGAATCGTCACTAACACCTACATTACCGATGCGACACCGGCCGGCGAAGGCTCTCATACGGCCGCACGAGAAAGCCGCTTCGAGGTCGCGCGTCAGTTCCTCGAGAACCCTTTCCTGAATGGGCCGGCCTACGACGTCCTGCTCGGCGGCGGCAAAGAAGACTTCGATCCTGATATTCGCAGTGACGGGCGCAACCTTGTGCAGGAGTTCCAGAACAAGGGCTACGCATTCGTCTCGACAGCCACGGACCTGCGCAACGCGCGCCCGTCGAACGGCCTGCTGCTGGGCCTCTTTCGCAGGCCGAACACCGTCGCTCGGCATTCCAGCGGCATCCGGGCTACGGCCAACGGAAACCTGGACACCGTCTACGACAAGCTGGGACTCGTTCGCCCGGCGTCGGAGCCGCAGCCGAATTTCGGCGCCTGGACGGACCAGCCGTTTCTTGACAGCATGTTGGAAAAGGCGGTTGAAATTCTCTCCGGTCCGGACGGCCGTCAGCCCTTCATACTCATGGTGGAAGGCGGTCTCATCGACAAGCAGTCTCACCCAAACCATGCGGCGGGAACTATCTGGGACGTGATCGAACTCGACAAGGCGGTCGGCTGGGCTCGGCGCTGGGCTCGCGCGCGCAACGAAAGCGATACGCTGCTTCTCGTGACCGCCGACCATGACCAGTCGATGAACATCATCGGAATCGCTGACGTGGGCGACCGTGAACTAACCGACCGGAGCACCCCCGCCAGCATCCAGATCCAAAGTGGTGTGGGGAATCAGACGATGCGCATCTACCCCGACATGAACACCAACGTCCGCGCCACCTACGGCTACTTCGCCTCGGGTGGCGACCCGAATAGCTCCGGGGCTGAAGGGCCTCCCGGCCAGCGCCGCGCCAACATCTACACCACGGACGGATTTCCCGAGTATATGGATGAGGACGGCGACGGGTATCCGGAGAACCGGGAGGTGCGCGGCAAGGGCCGGATGCGGATCACTGTCGGTTTCCGCACCGGCAACCACACCGGCACAAGTGTTCCCATCACCGCCGAAGGACCCGGGGCCTTCCTCTTCACCGGCTACATGGATCAGTCCGACCTCACTTTCAAAATGGCAGTCAGTCTTTCCGGCGATACCGTCGAGGGCGATGCCTTCGTGGAGAAGGTGCTGCTCAACCCCCGCTACCCGCGGACTATAGGCAAATGAGGCCGCTCTGGGTTCTGATGGCTGCTGCGGCCGTGCCCGCAGCGGCGCCGCCGACGCTTGCGAGATTATCGCTGAACGAGCAGGTGCCGGAGGTCCGGCGCCTGTTCGAAGAGGCGCCGCACACCGTCACCACAACCGGCGAGCTGATCCTTCAGTTTCATGGAAAGGCGCACACCAGGGGCTGCGACGATTCCAGTGAGTGGGTCTTCTATTTCAGCCGGCGGGACAGCCGGCTCGTCAGCGTCACGCGTAACCTCGAAGCGCCGGTTGCCGTTGACACCCTGATTCCCCGTTCGGCCAAACCCAGGCTCTACAGGACTTCGCGTGGCTACCCCGTGCTGCGCGCGGCGATGCCCGACGGGCGCGAATTCGTCGCCGCCGGCGCGCGGAGCATAAAGGATCGAGTTTCGCAGGTTCAACTCATCCGGACCTCGGACGTAGCCCGCTTCTATGTCGATCTGCGGCCGGTGGACTAGCCCGCGGATCGCATGGTCGAATCGAGAGCCCGGGAGGGCAGTGGCTGATCGGAACGGAACGAAGTTGCGCCGTGTCATGCATGACTCGCGCCTGTGTGAATATCCCGCTCACGGCGCCGCGGCATGATCCATCGCTCGTCGCGCCTCTGGATGCGCTGGCCTGGAGTTATGCAACCTCATACCGGCCAGGGCCGCAGCCGTCAGAATCGCAGTCACAATCGCGCTTGCCGCGTACCGTGTCTCGATTCAGACTACGCAGTCAGTCGCTTAACCTGGTCGGTGCTGAGCCAGTTGCCCGAGGCGTACGCCGAGCCCGTTTGCACCCTTCACGCGGCGGATGCCCGCCACCAACTCCGGGCTCCACATTTGTTGCGGAGCACCGTTCAGCCGTTTGGGGTCTGACGATCCGCTTCTGATTTCGCTCCGGAAACGACGCTCTGCGACATTCAGAGGCAATCGGCTCAGGCTTCCGCAGACGAGATCATCGCCTGCTCCTGCGCGTGGCGCGCAAAGAAAAGGCCCGGGGTTTCCCACCCAGGCGTGAGGCTCCCATGAACTATCGCCGTCAGCCGCGCTTGGAAGTCCGTGCGCCTCCCTGCAGCCGCGGCGTCTCGAACAGCGCACCGCTGCTCATCGCCTGCAGTGGAAGACTCAATGACACGTCGACCAGCTCCGCCATTGTGTGGATCGGCAGCCCTTCCGCTTCCTTGAGGAAGACGAGGTTGCCGCAATCGGCGCTGAAGTCAACGCGAATCCAGTCGCCGGCGCGCACCTGGTCGGTCGCGATCAGATTCGACATCGGCTGCACCAGCAGGCGTTCGATGGCACGCTTCAGGTGACGCGCGCCGTACTTCATATCCGTACCTTCACGGAGCAGATACTTCTTCGCCGGCTCGGTGACGTGGAAGATGAACGCCCGATCCGGCGAAGCGTTGAAAATGCGCTGCTGGACCATGTTCAGCTCGATATCCACGATCTTGCGCAGCTCGCTCTCGCCGAGCGGCCGGAACACCACCACCTTATCCAGCCGGTTCATGAACTCCGGCGTGAACTTGCGCCGCGCCGCCTCGACGCCGCTCTTCTCGATTTTTCCGTCGAGCTGGTCATTGCGCTCGTTGTTCTGCTCGCATTTCGCCTGCACGGCGCTGAAGCCGAGCCGCGGCGACATGATCGAGCTCATCTCGTGCGCGCCGAGGTTGCTGGTCATGAAGATCATCGCGCGCGAGAAGTCGACCTTGCGGTTGTCGCCCAGGGTCAGCGTTGCCTTGTCGAGAATGCCGAGCAGAAGGTTCCAGAGAGCGTCGCTCGCTTTCTCGATCTCGTCGAACAGCACGAAGCTGATCTTGCAGGTGTCGGTGTGGTACTGGTTCAGCACCTCCTGGCTCAGCAGCGGATGCGTTTCGCGATGGCCCAGATACCCCGGAGGCGAACCGATCAGCTTCGCGATCTCATGGCTGTGCTGAAATTCCGCGCAGTCGATCTTGATCACCGCTCGCGGATTCTTCACGAGCGCCTCCGAAGTCGCCTCGACGATACGCGTTTTGCCCGATCCCGTCGGCCCGAGAAAAAGGAAGTTGCCAACCGGGCGGCCCGGGGGATTCATTCCCGTCAGATGCATCTGATAGATGTTGACGATCTGCTGAATCGCCTCGTCCTGGCCGACAATGAGCTTCCTGAGATTGCCCTCCAGGCTCTCCGCTTCTTTTCCGGTTTTGGTAGGGTCTAGTGCCTTTTGTGTCTGGACCATCTCTTCTTCTCCCCTATTCCGAAAGCGAACTCTCTCGCTCCACACAGTCCATAATCGAGCAACTGGAATACCAATCGGCAAATACTTGTCCAGGCTGTAACTTGTGAGCCCTGATACATCCTACGTCGGTGGCCTGGAAGGACGAATTTCCACCCTGCTGATGAGGGTACGTGAGGGCATGCGCAGGACTGCCACGACGACCTCGGCCACATCCTCCGGGGCGATCTTCCAGGACTCGGCGACCCCACCTCGGCCGAACTCGGTGGCTACGCTACCCGGCATAATGTACGTCATCCGAATGTTATCTTTCCGATGGTCCATCATCATGGCCTCGGTGAAACCATTGAGCCCGAACTTCGACGCGTTGTAGGCCGCGCCCCCGGCGAAGGGATTCTTCCCCGCAAGGCTGCTGATGTTAATCACCGAGCCTCCACCCCCACGCATCATCAGTGGCAGCGCCGCCCGGCAACAGTAAAAAACTCCACTGAGGTTCGTATCGAGCACGGTATGCCAGTCCTCAAAACTGAGCTCGGCCACCGGGCGAAAGATTCCTACGCCCGCATTATTTACAAGGATGTCGACCCGCCCGAACTCGCGCGATATGAAATCGAAGAACGCTGAAACCTGTTCGCGATATCGCACGTCCGCCGCGAAACCGATCACTCTCGACCCGCCCGCATTGTTCAGTTTCTGTATGGCACGATCGATCCCGGATCGGGATCGACCGCAGATCGCAATATCAGCTCCCGCCTCGAGCAGGGCGCGCGCGATCGCGAATCCGATTCCGCGCGTGCCGCCGGTCACTACTGCTGTTTTGCCTTCGAGCATGATTTTGTCCTCCGTCGCACAGCAATCGTCGCTCCGCCTCTGCGAGAAACAGGCGGTAGTATTGCATTGACGATGCGAAGCGCACCAATCATTTCGACCCTGCTGCTCG
>DASSSG010000186.1:0-2815 GCA_035708545.1 Bryobacteraceae bacterium
GGAAGCGCGCGGCGGCCGCGGCTGCAGCGCAATAATAGACTATCCCGGCGGGGATTTTCTATGACCTTCAGACGTGTGTCTTTCCTGCTGTTCGTGTGCGCGTTTGCACTCTCGGCTCAGGTTGCAACCCAGAGCATTATCGGTTCCGTCACTGACCGCACCGGCGCGACCGTTCCCGGCGCGCAGGTCGTGATTACGAACGTGGACACCAATCTTTCCCGCGATGCTGTGACTGACGAGAAAGGCCAGTACGCAATCCGTCTCCTGCCGACCGGCAATTACCGCGTCGAGATCACCGCACAGGGCTTCAAGAAGTTCGTGCAGACCGGCGTCACGCTCGATATTGACCGCACGGCTCGTGTCGATGCGACGCTCGAGCTGGGCGCCATCACCGAGTCAATCTCGGTCACCGCCGATGCCCCGCTGGTGAACACCACGAACGCCACGGTCGGCCGCACGGTCGAGAACGCTGAAATCACGAACCTGCCGTTAGTGAACCGCGACGTCTACCAGCTCCTCAACCTGACGCCCGGCGTCGAGTCATCCGAGAGCGGCAATGCGTTCGGTTTTCCAGAGCAGCGCACGATGATCAACGGCGGCTCCTATGGCGGCTCCGGAATGGTGAATTACTTCCTCGACGGCGGCAACAACACGACCGGCCTGCGGGGCACCGGCAACGCCGCTCCGAACCCCGACGCCGTCCAGGAATTCCGCGTGATCACCAACAGCTACGGCGCCGAGTTCGGCCGCTTCGCCGGCGGCATCATCGACGTCATTACGAAATCCGGCACCAACTCCTTCCACGGTTCGCTGTTCGAGTTCCTCCGCAACGACAAGCTGAACGCCAGCACCTGGGGCGCGCTCAGCAAGGCTCCGTATCGCCGCAATCAGTTCGGCGGGACGCTGGGCGGGCCCGTGGTCAGGGACAAAGTATTCTTCTTCGGCAGCTACTCGGGACTCCGGCAGCGCACGCAGCAGTTCCGCAACGCCGCGATCGTGCCCACCGCGGCCGAACGAGCCGGCGACTTCTCCGCGTCCGCGCGCAAGCCGGCCGATCCGATCACCCGCCAGCCGTTCCCGAATAACCGCATCCCACTCGAACGCTTCGATCTCACGGCGAAGAACATCCTCGAACGCAATATCCCGCTGGCTAACCTGCCGGGCAACTTCTTCCAGGTCACCCAGGGCGAGCCCTTTGACACCGATGAATATCAGGCCAAGATCGACCTCGCCGTCACTGCGAACCGCCAGCTTACGGGCAGCTACTTTCGGAATCAGGGTACGAGCCTTGAATCGCTCGCCGGCAACCTGATCTGGTCGCAGCGTCAGTTCAAGTGGACACAGCAGAACTTCAATCTCGGCGATACCTGGACCATCTCGCCGATGGTCGTCAACCAGCTCCGTGCCACCTACGTCCGCAACTTCGGGGGCCGCCTGAATCTCCCCGAGCTGTCGCTCGCCGATTACGGCTCGCGCTTCAACGTGCAGGGCCAGCCATCGCTGCCGCAGATCAGCGTCAGTGGCTACTTCACGCTGGGGCAGGGAATCGCCGGTCCGGTCGCCGGCAGCAATTTCTATGGACTGCGCGAAGTGATGAGCATCACAAGCGGCCGCCATTCGATGAAGCTCGGCGGCGACGTCTCACTCGAAAAGTTCATTCACGACACCACGCTCAATAACTACGGGACGTTTACATTTGACGGGACGATCACCGGCAACGCGCTCGCGGATTTCCTGATCGGCCGTCCGCGCACCATGAACCAGGACGCGCCGGTTACAAAGATCGACAACAGCTGGTACTACGGCGTATTCTTCCAGGACGACATTCGGCTCACGCCTCGTTTCACGCTGAATCTCGGTCTTCGATACGACCTGCAGCTTCCGATCACCGATCCGCAGGATCGCAAGCTCACGTGGGTTCCCGGCCAGAGGTCCGCGCGTGTTCCCAACGCTCCGGTGGGCCTGCTGTTCGCAGGTGATCCGGGGATCTCGCGCGGCATCGTGAAGACCGACACGAACAATCTGGCGCCGCGGGTCGGCTTCGCCTGGGATCCGTTCGGCGCCAGCCGTACCTCGATCCGGGGCGCGGCCGGTATTTTCTACGGCACCGTGTCCGGGAACGAGTTCAACTCGACCGCGGACAATCAGCCGTTTACGGTGCGCCAGCGGTTTAATAATCCGGGCACGCTGACAAATCCCTATCTGAACGAGCCCGGCGGTGTCTCGCCGTTCCCCTACAGCTTCACTCCGGCCAACCCGCGGTTCCTCTTCCCGACCTCGGTCGCCGGCGCGAGCCGTGATTTCGTGTGGCCGTACACTTATCAGTTCAACTTCTCGGTCCAGCAGCAGCTCAGGGGAGACCTGAGTGTCGAGGCCGCCTACGTAGGTGCGATGAGCCGGCGCCTGCCGTTCACGCGCGACGTCAATTATCCGATTTACACCTCGACTGCCACCCCTGGCAACGTCGATCAGCGCCGCCCGATTCAACCGGGCACTCTCGCCACCATCAACGTGCTGAACTCGAGCATGTCGAGCAGTTATCACGGGCTTCAGATCACCGTCGACAAGCGCATGTCCCGCAACTTCCTGTTCAAGGGTTTTTACACGTTCAGCAAGAGCCTCGAAGGCGCGCGCATGCAGAACGACACCACCGCCGGTGGTGCCCAGAACATGAACAACCTCGCCGCCGAACGCGCCCGCAGCGACAACGACCGGCGTCACAACTCGGTTGTCTCTGCAGTGTGGATGATCGACTACTTCAGGCAGGTTCCGGTCGCGAAATACCTGCTGAACGACTGGACGGTTTCGAGTATCG
>DASSSG010000187.1:0-4257 GCA_035708545.1 Bryobacteraceae bacterium
TTTGATTGCCGCTCCGGCGGCTTTGATCAAATCGCTGAATATCGACCAGTCCTTGTCGATCTCGAAATCCCAGTGCGAGAGATTGTTCGGCTCGTTCCAAAGCATCACTGCTTCGACCAAGTCTGCCTCCTCCTCCGGGGATGTGGGGTCGGTCGATTGCCCGCAGGCTGATCGTCGACCGGCCTCCTCCGACAGCAGCCGGCGCGCAGACCGCCGCGCTGTCCCACTATTCTGTGTTTCGTTCCGGTTTCCAGCGGCAGATGAAGACCTCCTGCTCGGGGTCGTCGGCAATTTCGAACCCGGCGCTGCGCAGCATTGCGGCGGCACAGGCGCGATTGGGGATCCACCAGTTCGTCCAGTCGTTCGCGTACTCATGTTCGACGAAATACATCAGCGGATAGCCGTCCTTCTCGAACACCTCCGTGTCCCTGAAGTGGTAGTTGCGTTTCAACTCCGGCATTTCCATCGAGCCGCGCATCATCGACTGGAATACCAGCAGATCCCTGCACACGTGATCGTGCAGAAGATCGAGCGCGAGCAAAGGATACCGCAAGTGGTACAACACGCCCAGGAACAATACGACATCGAAGCGTTCCTTCAGCGTGTCCACGTGATACACAGTCATTTTTCGGAACTCGATATCCGCGCCCGCGATTTCAGCCGCGAATCTCGCCTGCTCCAGATAGCGCTCGTCATAGTCGATGCCGACGACGCGAGCGGCGCCGCGCCGTTTCATCTCGAGGGCGTAGAATCCGGCATTGCAGCCAATATCGAGCACGGTCCTGCCCGTAAGGTCGCCGGGGATGGCGTGCGCGAACCCACGCCACTTGATATTGGGATAGTCGCCAAGGAAGTGATCGGGCGCCGTCTGCACGCCTGCGATGTTCATGTTGTGGAACCAGGGCCCGAGCTCGTGGATCCGCTGCCGGACGGCTGCCGTATCAGACACGCTCATATTCCGTGCCGAGAATCCGGATCGCCTCACGGTACCCGTGGACAGTTCCGACGTCAACATATGACTCGCCTGCGTGCACGCCGCGCGCGCTGCCGCCGGCCGCAAGCCACGCATTCACCAGCGTGCCCATATATTCATCCTGCCGATCACGGTCGCACCAGAGCTGATGCAGTTCCGCAAAAACGTGCCCGGGCATTTTGAATGCGCCCCAGATCCAGTTTGTTCGCACGGCCGGAGACTTCACCTGAATCTCGAGCACGCGTCCTTCTTCATCGGTGACCACGGCATCGAACAGCTCCGGCCGGTCCACGGGGAACAAAAGGAATGACAGCTCGGTGTCATCGAGGTAGCTGAGGGCATCGGCAGGAAACCAGATGGTATCGGGAAGTCCGACAATGACAGGCTCGTCGGGATCAATGAACGGCAGCGCACGGAACAGCGCGTCGCACAGGCCGTTTGGCTGCGTCTGTACGGTGTAGCATACGTCCGCCGAATACACCTTGTTGCCGTAATACTCGAGGATGTCGGACTTCCCCGGCGAAACGACGAAACAGATTTTCGTCGCGCCGCCCAGAATCATCCGTTCAACGAGATATTCGCTGACCGCCATGGGCCGCTCGGCAGCGCCGTCGAGACGGCTGCCCACTGGCAGCAACTCTTTGGAAAACGCTAGTGGTTGAATGCGGCTTCCTTTTCCTGCCGCGGGGACGACTCCCCACATACGGCTGCCCCCTCCAGAAGGCGTACCAGCTCGCGCGCGCGGTTGCCGGCAGTGTGACAGTCGAGCGTGCGCTCGCTGGCGCGCGCGGCGATCGCCCGCAACCTCTCGTCCGGTTCGCGCAGGGCTGAAACAACGTCGTCCGCCGAATGGCAGAGGACGATTTCCGAGCCCGGCGTGTAAAAGTGATCGAGGCCCTCCCACCAGTCGCTGACGATCGGAACGCCACACGCGGCGGCTTCGAACAGCCGTCCCGATGGGCACCAGCCCATGTCCGCCATCGCCTGCCGCGTGACGTTCAGCGTAAGTCGCGACGAGCTGTAGAAAGCAGCGTGAAGAAACGGAGGGATGTGGCGGACGAAGAAAATGTTCTCGGCCCACGGAAACGCCTCCGGGTACATGGATCCGCCGATCAGAAAACGAAAGCCCGGCACCCGGCGCGCGGGTTCGATCAACAGCCGCTCGACGCCGCTCTGCCTGTCTTCAGCGTACGTGCCGAGATACGACAAGTCGCAGGCGAATTCCGGCATCGCATCAGCCGGCCTGTGGACCTCCGGATCGACGCTGCCATACAGCGGGGCTACGGCACGCGCGCCCAGGCGCTGTTGCAGCTCGTCGAGTGCACGGCCGCCCGTATAGCTGAGAACCAGATCAAAGTCGCGCAACCCGCGCGGGCCTATCCATGACAGCTCCTCGCCCGCGTCGAGTTTCGCCAGTGTCACCGGCGTGTCCAGGTCGTAAAAGACCCGCAATGGGACGGGCGAGGCAAGGATCAGTTCCGATGCCGCCACGCCGTCCGGACAGAACGACGTGACCATTGCCGCGTCGCCCTCACTGAGATGTATCTGCGCCCGCGCCGCGGCGTCGGACCAGTCCCTGTACAGCACGAGCTCGCCTCCATGCAGCTCATGCAGATCGCGGTGGCTTGCGTAATACGGCACGTCACGTTCGAAGAAAACAACGCGGTGACCCATCCCGTGAAGCGCCGAACACAGTCCTCGCCATAAGGTCGCGTGTCCGTTGCCCCACGACGAACTGACCGACAGGCCGAAGATAACGATCTTCACGTGTTAGCCTCTGACTTGCGTACCACCTTCCTGCTCATCCGGCACGCCGACAACGATCACGTCGGCAGAGCATTTGCCGGCCGGATGCCGGGAGTTCACCTGAATGATGTCGGCCGCGCTCAGGCCGCCGCTCTCGCAGACAGGCTCGAACATGCAGGCATCCGCGCCATTTACTCGAGCCCGCTCGAACGGGCGACCGAGACGATCCAGCCGCTCGCCGAACGCCTCCAGCTTCCTGTCATCACTCGGGAACGCCTGCTCGAGGTCGCGGCCGGCGAATGGACAGGCGCCGCCTTCGCCAGCCTCGACCGCGACCCGCAGTGGCGCCGGTTCAACTCCTTTCGAAGCAGCACCCGGGTTGCCGGCGGCGAGCTGATGACCGAAGTTCAGACGCGCATCACCATCGAGATGGAGGAGCTCCGGGTCTCTCATCCCGATGAAACAGTCGCCCTGGTGAGCCACGCCGACGTGATTCGTTTCACGGTTGCGCATTACGCCGGCATACCCATCGATCTTGCACACCGGCTCGAGGTCAGGCCCGCGTCCGTCAGCATCATCGCTCTCGATGACGATGGCGCGACGATTGTCCGGCTGAACGACGATGGCCCGATCGTCACCCCTGGTCTGACGTCTCGGATACCCCTTGCTGACGCGCGCGGCTCGGAACCATTGATCTGAGCCGGCGACCATGACGGAGCGGTTGTCAATTATTACGCGGGACACCACACTAGCGCCCGCTGCGCCTCGCTTTCCCTCCACTCCTGCGCTGGCCCGCTTGCGCCGTTTCGCGCGCCACGAGTTTGTTGAAGTTGCTCTTCTGTCCGCGTGCTGTCTGCTCCTGAACCAGAAGCGCGAGGTTGTTCTCGTCGAAGCTCTGGAACCACTGGTCCCAGGAGATCGGCTGGAGCTTGCCCTCGCCCGTGAATCCGGGAAAGTCGAGACGGATCATGCCGACGTCGCCTTTGCCGCCGGTGCCCCGCACGCAGGCCGGTGATGCGCCACGCTCTTCCGCCCACTCCCGAATTTCCTCATGATCGGTGAGGGCGTGCGCCGCCGCGCCACGACCGCCCTCGCGAGAACCTCCGCGTGCGGAACGGTCACTCGCACTCGAACGGCCGCGCCCGCCGCGCGCACCAGTGCGGCCCGCCGCGGGTGGGGTGGCTGCTTTCCGGTCGGCCCCGCCTCCACGTGAAGAGCCGCGCCGCGCGCCGCGCCCGTTCGGCTGTTCGCTGTCGAGGTCCTGCGGTCTTGCGCGCGAAACCTCTTTCAGCATCTGCAGCGAGATGCGGGTGAGACGTTTGTCGGTCTCTCCTTCCTCTTTCGCTGTTTGATCGAGCAGGTCCGCAGCCTCACGCTGACCGACGGCCTTCGCGAGCGCGCGTGCGGTGCCGTAACCGGAGATTTCGTAGTGTTCGACCTTCTGTGCGGCGCCAATAAGCATCGCGTCGAGCATCGGCCCCTTCTCGTGTTCACTGATCTGCTCCTGCCCTTCCTCGACAAGGCCTCTCATCGCCCTG
>DASSSG010000188.1:0-3757 GCA_035708545.1 Bryobacteraceae bacterium
CGATGACGGCCCGGTTCATGTCCAGGGTTTTGAGCAGCGGCTCGTCGGCCACCACGACGACAATGTCGAGCATCTGGTTCACCGCGGTTCCTGAAGCCGCCCTGTACTCGCGCGCCGCTGTCACGATCTCCTGCAGCACCTCCATCTCGCGTACAGCCACCATGTCGTGGGCCGCGGGATCGGGCTCTGGGAACGTCGCGAGCGCAATCGACCGCGGCCGATTGCCGACACCCTGCGCGAGCCGCTGCCACAACTCCTCGGTGATGAACGGCATCACGGGGTGAAGGAGGCGCAACGCCACCTCATACACGGACAGCAGATTGCGCCAGTGCCCGTTGATGCCGGTGTCGGGTTCCAGCGCGATCTTCTTGATTTCGAGGTACCAGTCGCAGAACTCGTGCCAGAAAAAATGCCAGAGCGTCTGCGCTGCCTCGTGGTAGCGGTAACTGGCGATGGCCGCGTTCACCTGCTCGATCACATGGTTCAGGCGGCTGAACATCCACCGATCTTCGAGCGGCACCTGGAGCGCATCGCCGACGGCATCGGGCCCGCGGCCGGCGAGCTGCGGCGGCAGCCATGGCTCGACTTTCGACCGCTCCATGTTCATGAAGATCAGCCTCGACGCATTCCAGATCTTGTTCGCGAAGGCGCGAGCGCTCTCCATGCGTTCGGTCGTGAGGACGATATCGGTGCCAGGCGCGGCTCCGAGCAGCAGTGACATGCGCACAGCGTCGGTGCCGTACTTCTCGGTGACCTCGAGCGGGTCGATGACATTGCCCTTCGTCTTCGACATCTTCTGCTTCTCGGCGTCGCGGACGAGCCCGTGGATGTAAACCTCGCGAAACGGAACATCACCCACGCACTCGAGGCCGAGCATGATCATGCGGGCCACCCAGAAGAACAGGATGTCGAAGCCGGTGATGAGCAGCGACGTCGGATAGTAGACCTTGAGGTCGGGCGTGTCTTCGGGCCAGCCCAAAGTCGAGAACGGCCACAGTCCGGAGCTGAACCAGGTGTCGAGGACGTCCGGGTCCTGCGTGAGCTGCGATGAGCCGCAATGGCGGCACTTCGCCGGTACGTCCACGGCAACCGTGATCTGCGTGCAGTTGGCGCAGTGCCACGCCGGGATGCGATGGCCCCACCAGAGCTGGCGCGAGATGCACCAGTCCCGAATGTTGTACATCCATTCGAAATACGTCTTTGACCAGTTGTCAGGGACGAAGCGGATACGGCCGTCCTCCACGACGCGGATCGCGGGTTCGGCCAGCGGTTTCATGCGGACGAACCACTGAGTGGAGACGAGCGGTTCGACGGGTGTCTTGCAGCGCTGGCAGCGTGCGAGGCTGAGCTGGTACGGTTCTTCCTTTTCGAGCAGGCCTTCAGCCTCGAGGTGCGACACGATGCGCCGGCGCGCTTCGTAGCGGTCGAGTCCGGCGAACTGCCCGGCCTCTTCGGTCATCGTCGCGTTTTCGTCAATAACCTTGACCAGCGGCAGGTTGTGCCGGCGCCCGGCTTCGAAATCGTTCGCGTCGTGAGCGGGTGTGATCTTGACGACGCCGGTGCCGAACCTGGGGTCGGCGATGGTGTCTGTCACGATCGGGATGTCGCGATTCATCAGCGGCAGGCGGACGGTCTTGCCGTGGAGGTCGCGGTAGCGCTCGTCGTTGGGGTGAACGGCTACCGCCGTATCGCCGAGCATCGTCTCCGGGCGTGTGGTGGCGACGATGAGCCGCCGGTCGCTGCCGTTGACCGGGTACGCGATATGCCAGAGGTGTGACTGCGTCTCCTCATGCACGGTCTCGAGGTCGCTGAGCGCAGTGTGGCAGCGCGGGCACCAGTTGATCATGTACTCGCCGCGGTAGATGAGCCCCTTGTCATAGAGCCGGACGAAAGTCTCACGGACGGCGCGCGAGAGGCCAGGATCGAGCGTGAAGCGCTCGCGCGACCAGTCGCAGCTTGCGCCAAGTCGGATCATCTGCTGCTTGATGGTTGCGCCTGATTGTTTTTTCCAGCACCAGACCTGCTTCTCGAACTCCTCGCGCCCGAGATCGTGCCGCGAGATGCCCTGTTTGGCGAGCTCGCGCTCGACTACCATCTGGGTGGCGATGCCGGCGTGGTCGGTGCCGGGAAGCCACAGCGTGTTGTCGCCCCGCATACGATGCCAGCGTATGGTGACGTCGATTTCCGTGTGCTCGAGCATATGCCCCATGTGGAGCACGCCCGTGACGTTTGGCGGCGGGATTACGAGCGAGAAGTAGGGGCCGGGAGCGTGGACGTCGGCCTCGAATATCCCCGAGTCTATCCACCACTGCGCCCAGCGGGGCTCAAACCGCTGAGGTTCATAGACTTTCTCGATTTGCATGGGGAAATTCGAGTTTAGCATCGGGGAGTGCAGGCCACCTCCCGCGAGCGAACGGAAGCTCGCCAGGAGACGATGGGTGTCGCAACAGGTGCGCGGGCGTGATCAGACGCGCTTGCGCCCGGGCCCGATGGCGCGCGGCTTTTCGATTGGCTTACGCGCAGGTGGATTTGCACTGCGAAGCAGACGCGTTTTCCAGGGTCTGGTCACAATCGGGTGTGTATTTCGATCCATATGGTCCTCCGCGTGGCGCGCGCCGGATGCGCAACAACGAACGCGACGTAGCGCGGCCGGCGCGGCGCGCTAATCCTCGCGCAGGCGAGCCAGCAACTCTGTAACGACAGACAGCCGGTGCTTCAGCATGTCGCGAAACTTACCAGTGCGCGTGTGACGAATCTCGACAGGCAGTGTCGTGCGTTCGCGATCGAGCAACTCGAGGACGATATCTCGCTCCTCATCGGTAAGGACCAGCGGAGCTGGCGAGATCGCCTGCATAGGAAACCTCTTGTTCGACGTATAAGAAATTACACCAAAAGTGACGCTCCTGCAAGGCCCTGAGTGCGTCTGGGTCGGCTTCCCGTGGCGGCGGGCGCAGGCGGGTTCGAAGACCTTCTTCGTTATAAGGTCCGACGAACCTGCGGCTCCGGCCGGGTGACCGCCCCACGCACAGCCGGACACCTGTTCAGCTTCGAATCTACGCGCGACAGCAGTTCCGCCGTGACAAGCGCAGGGTTGCGCTCGACGATGAGGCGAACGGTATCGTCCTGGCACTTGGCCGTCGTCCAGTTGTCAATATCGGCGACCCCCAGAATCGCGCGCTCGAGCGCCTGCGCATCGGCGTGTGCGTTGTGGGCGAGCAGGATACGAACGATTTCTGTCTGTCCATACCCTGCCGCCATCGCGAGCGGGGTTGTGCCGCCGGCGCGGGCATTGGGATCGGCGCCGGACTGGAGCAGCGCGCGCACGCCCTCCGCCTGATTCTTGTGGATAGCGTGCATCAGGACGTTCCAGCCATTGACGCCAGAGGTTCCGTTCGGATCGGCGCCGTGTCTTACCAGCACCGGGATCGCAGCCACCCCGCCGGCGCGTGCGGCCGAGATGAGTGCGGCGAGCCGATCCGGCGCTCCCGATCTGAGCAGCCGCTCGATTTCCGGCACATCGCCGGCCGCGGCGGCACGTTCGAGCTGTGTTCGCGGACAAAGCGTGCAGCCGGTGAAAACGACAGCCAGTGACATGCAGCCAGACAGGCGCTTCATGAAAACAGATTACCTGTTTCTCTTTTCAATGTAAAGTACTTTTATATCGGCCAGACACGAGTGCCGCCCGCAAATGGCGTGCTGTAACGCACAACGTTACCCATTCCTGTTATGCTGGCTCGGCATTGGAGTCCACATGACA
>DASSSG010000189.1:0-4321 GCA_035708545.1 Bryobacteraceae bacterium
ATTCAGCAGCTTTTTCGGCGACAATGCGGTTGCAAAGCAGGCGCTCAGCGGCTGGCGTTTCAACGGCAACGGTGCAATTTACTCGGGAACGCCGTTTACGGTGGGCTGCGAAGCCCAGAACGCGCCTCCGGGCTACTGGACTGGTACGCCGACAGGCGGCATTCCGTTCCGGTGCCAAATGGGGAATGACATCTGGCTTCCGCAGGGGCAGTATCCTTCGCGGACGGAAGATCCGCGGTTACAGTTCCCGTTCAATCCGGCCAATTTCAGACTACCCCCGGCCGAATCGCTGGGCATCGGGAATACGCCTCCGAACCTGATGTACGGCCCGGGCGCATTCAACCTCGATTTGTCCGTCGCGAAGCAGTTCCGTTTCGGCAAGGACGAACTGCGCGTTCTCGAGTTCAGACTGGAAACGTTCAACACGCTGAACCACTTCAACCCGAATAATCCGAACACGACGCTGCGGTACAACTTCGTGACCGGCGCGCAGACGAACGCGAGCTTCGGCACGATCGGCGGTGCGCAGGTTCAGGCGCGCCGCTCGGTACTGTCGGCGCGGTTCCGGTTCTGACGATTACGGGGAACGCCGGATGTGCACCCGAAGCGGCGTTCCCCGCACTTTCGCGGCCGTGTCGTGAGTTCAGTACACTCGTGATACGAACCGCCACATGCCTCATCTGATCCGTTCTGCGGCGCGTGTCGCCGCCGCGGGGAACAAGCCGAAGCTCATCGACGAGTATGTCGGCCGTGTGAACACGGGCGAAGACCGCGTTTCCATCGCGCACATGCGCTCGCCCGCGGGGTGGCAGGAATCAGGCCAGCGTCCCGAGTTCGACGAATTCACGGTCGTGCTGCGCGGCAGGCTGCGGGTCGAGCATGGCGGCGGCACAACCGACGTTGACGCCGGTCAGGCGATTCACACGCGGCCGGGCGAATGGATCCGATACTCAACTCCATTCGCCGAGGGCGCGGAATACATTGCCGTCTGCCTGCCGGCGTTCTCAGCGGGAACCGTTCATCGCGATGGAGGGACCGACCGCCGATGACCAGGCGCACCTTCTCGCTCGGCCTCGCTGCGGGTGCCGTCCTCGAGTCGCAGGTGAGACCACGCAATATGGTGTTCATCCTGACCGACGACCATCGCTATGACGCGCTGGGCTTCTTGCGGGGTCAGGCCTTCCTCCAGACGCCAAACCTCGACTTACTGGCGAGCAACGGAGTCCATGCGCGCAATGCGTTTGTGACGACAGCGCTCTGTTCGCCGAGCCGGGCTTCAATTCTCACGGGCCAGTATGCGCACCGGCACCGCGTGATTGACAACAACAACCCGGTGCCGCCGGGGACGGTGTTCTTTCCGCAGTTGCTTCAGAAGGCCGGCTATGACACCGCATTTGTCGGGAAATGGCACATGGGCGGCGAGACCGATCATCCACAACCCGGGTTCAGCCACTGGGTGAGTTTCCGCGGACAAGGCAGCTATCTTCCGTCGGCTGACGGCCTGAACGTCGACGGCCAGAAAGTGCCGCAGAAGGGCTACATCACCGATGAGCTGACCGATTACGCGCTGCGCTGGCTCGAGGTGCGTAAAGAACGGCCCTTCTTCCTGTACCTCTCCCACAAGGCTGTACACTCCGAGTTCATTCCGGCCGACCGCCACAAAGGGCGGTTCCGGAACGAATCCTTCGTGCCGCCGAAGTCCATGGCGCCGGCGCGGCCCGAGCAGCACCGGCCGATGTGGGTGCAGAACCAGCGCAACAGCTGGCACGGCGTCGATTTTCCGTTTCACAGCGATCTGAACATCGCCGAATACTACAAGTGTTACGCGGAGACCCTGCTCGGAGTGGATGACAGCGTCGGGCGTGTCGTCGGGTTCCTGCGCGACCGCAAGCTGCTCGATTCGACGGTGATCGTCTATATGGGCGATAACGGATTTGCGTTCGGCGAGCACGGCCTGATTGACAAACGCACGGCGTACGAAGAATCGATGCGCGTTCCGATGCTGCTGCACTGTCCGGAGATGTTCCGGGGCGGCAGCGTAATGAACGAGGTCGTGGCGAATATCGACATCGCGCCCACGCTGCTCGAGGCGGCAGGCGTGGCCGCGCCGGCGAATATCGACGGGCGCAGCTTTCTGCCGCTGGCGCGCGGCCGCCCGGCACCCTGGCGGCAAGCGCTGCTGTACGAGTACTTCTGGGAACGCAATTTCCCGCAAACCCCGACCGTGCACGCCCTGCGGGAAGCGCGCTACAAGTACATCCGCTACCACGGCATCTGGGATGTTGACGAACTGTATGACCTCGAATCCGACCCGCTGGAGATGCAGAATCTCATCTTCAGCCGCGACCACCAGAAGATCGCTGCGGAGATGAACAAGCGGCTGTTCGCGGTGCTCGACTCGACGGGTGGTTTGTATCAGCCGATGTACCCGGATCGCGGACGTCAGCAGAACCTGCGGCACAAGGAGAGATCGAAGGCCGCCGATTTTCCTCTCGAGCTGCAGCGGTAACCGTCAGAAGCGCCGCGACATCCCGACCACGATGGCGTAATCGGCAAATGCCGCGTCGCCGTGCGTCCGGTTCCGATAGTCCGCCAGACTGCGTTTGCGGTTGCGCTCCACCGGGATCGGTGCATTCACGGCGAACACGTAACTACGGCGTGCATACATCAGGCCGGGATCGATGGAAATCGCGTACCCGGGTCGCCGGAAACCGTCACTGCGGCCGATAAGATCCCGCACGGGCACGCCTTCCATGCGGCCGCCGAAGGTTGCGGTCAGGCCGCGCACGCCGGGCACGGCGTGGCTGAGGCCGCCACGGTACAGATACTGATCGGCGACGGACATAACCTCTTCGCCTGGCCGCGTCCGAAAGGTAGAGACGCCATTCGTGTTGCGCGGATTGAACAGGTAGCCTCCGTTGAAATACACCATCGTGCCGAACGGGATCGGGCGGTGCGCCTGCACGTCGATGGCAAAGCCGGTGCCACCGTCACCCGCCTGGATGGACTGATCGGCCGTGGCGATTACGAGCGTCCCCGCGCGCCCGATTGCCGCTCCCGTGGCATTGTACTGCCCGGTCGGCAGCTTGAGGCTGATTCCAATCCCGATGTTGCCGCCCGATTCAGTGGGCGGGCGCAGGAGCCACGCCCGGCCGCCGACGGTCGCATCGCCGATGCTGCGGACGCGGAACTCACCTCGCGGAACGTAGAGTTGATTGCGATAGGCGAACAGGATGGGCAGGCTTGCCGTCGCCGCCCAGCGGCGTGTCAGCTGCCGGCTGATGGAAATGTCGAACAGATGATAGACGTTCTGGATCTGGTTGCCAGCTGCTTCGCGCTGCTTCTGTTCGACTGTGCCGATGAAATGCCGCGATGAGGGCTGAAAGCGGTAGCCAATCGACAAGGTCCAGGGCTGGCGCCGCGTTACCGGATGGTCCGCCCTGCTGCACAGCGCGCCGAGCACGGGCGCGCTCTGACGGGCCGCCACTCAACCCTGACCCGACGCGGGCCGAGCGTTCACGAGGATCAGAGCCAGACACAGCAGGCCACAGCACAAACGGCAGGTAAGATTTGTCGCGAACCGCATGCCCCCTCCGAGCAGCGATTAGCGAACATACCACGTGCCCGCCTTACGTCCAATAATCTGAATAGATTAGCCTGAGCGAATGACGGATTCCACGCCCCACAAGAAAAACGCGGCGGATCGCCCGCCGCGCCAGTCACCGAAAGGTCGTCAGTCGAAGGCGTTACTTCTGCGGCGGATTCGAACCCTGCGCGGGCTGCCCGCTCTGGTTTGTGTCAGCCTGCCGTGCTCGGGTGCCTGTTTCCGTCGTGCGGCTCATTGTCGAACTGGTCATGCCGGTATTCGGCGCGCCCGTGTCCGCTGCGCTCGCGCTCGGCTGCGCGCCGCCGCTGAGGTTCAGCGCGTACACTTTCACTTCCACCCGGCGAGCCTGCTTGCGGGCATCACGGGTGCGCATCTCGGCGGCATTGGCGGTTTCCTCGCCGACTCCGATCACATGAATTTTGCGGAGCGGAATGCCGTGTTCGGTGGTCAGATACCGGACGACGGTGTCGGCACGCCTGCGGCTCAGCGCGAGGTTGTATTCTTTCCCGCCCGTCGGATCAGTGAAGCCTTCCACTTCGAGAACATAGTTACCTGAATTCTTTATATTGGCGACAGCCTGGTCGAGCTTCTCTTTGCCCTCGCGCGTCAGCGTGTATTTGCTCAGCGGGAACAGGACGCTTTCCGTGGTCACCAGCTGATAGTTGTCGATGTTCTCGACGACCGAGCCAATGCGGGTATGCGCCTCGTCGGCAC
>DASSSG010000190.1:0-3184 GCA_035708545.1 Bryobacteraceae bacterium
CACGACGGGTTTACCTACTACACCTCGAACGCCGGGCTGCCGTCGCTGCGAGAAGCGATAGCCGAGTACTACTGGCGCATCCACCGGGTCGCCCTCGATCCCGAACGCAACCTCGTCGTCACCGCATCCGGGGTGCAGGCGCTGCACCTCGCGATCCGCTGCGTGCTCGATCCCGGCGATGCGGCGATCGTGCTGACGCCGGTATGGCCGAACGGCTCCGCGATCGTGGAGATGTGCAGCGCGACGCCGGTCCATGTTCCGCACGTTCTCGAGGATGGCCGCTACACGATCGACTTCGACGCGCTGGAGCGCGCGGTGACGGCAAGAGCGCGCCTGCTTCTCTACACGTCGCCGTCGAACCCGCTGGGCTGGGTCGCGAGCGAACTGGAACAGCGGCGGGTGCGCGACTTTGCCCGGCGGCACGGGCTCTGGCTCATTGCCGACGAAGTCTACGAGCGCCTGCACTACCCACGAGGCGGGAGTGCGACTCCGGCGGCGAGCATTCTCCGCCTGTGCAGCCCGGAGGATGCCGTTGTGGTGATCCAGTCTTTCTCGAAGAGCTACTGCATGACGGGCTGGCGGCTCGGCTGGCTGACCGGGCGTGTGGACGTGATCGCTCGCGCGCGGGAGCTCAACGAATTTGTGGTCTCTCATGCGACGAGCTTCATTCAGAAGGCCGGCGAGGTGGCTCTCGCGGATGGCGAAGAGTGGATCGCCGAGCTCCACGCGAAACTGCGCGCGAATCGGGATCTCTGTGCAGCCGCGCTCCGTGGCATGCCTGGCGTGACCCTTCCCGAGCCCGAGGGTGCGTTTTACCTTTTTCCGCGAATCGCCGGCGCGGCCGACTCGTTCGCTTTTTGTAAACAGCTCCTGTATGAGGAAAAGGTCGGCCTCGCTCCGGGGGTGGCGTTCGGCGCCGGGGGCGAAGGGTCGGTGAGGCTGTGTTACGCAGCCGAGCGGCAGATCCTCGAACCCGCGCTCGAGCGGCTGTCGAAATTCCTCAGTTGCGGGCAGCTGCGCGCCTGAGAATTGCCGAGCGGGGAGCGCTCTTGCTCAGGCGCGCCGTGTATTCGGTTCTAAGCACCCCCTCCTAGCTCAAACCACTTAAGGTCTTCCCCTGATAGTTATTCTGAAACCGCTGCCGATAACATCACTTGGGGGCGTCTGACGTCCCGGCGTGCCGGTAGGCACAGGACCCTGGAGAGTCGATCGTGAGTGAGCCAATCCACCCGCCGAGCAGCACCGAGACGAGGCCGGCAAGCCGCTTTCGTCTGGCTAAGGTGGAAAGTGGCGGCGCAAAGCTCCCACCGATGGCGGCAGCGCTCGACATCCCGCTCGTGCTCGGGGCGGTTGCGGGCTCCGGGCCTCAGCCGGTCGGACCGAACCTGATCAGTTATGCACCGGCGCCGGAGACGGTAGCACTCGCGACGACCGGCTTTGACGACGAGTTACTCGAGATTGTCCACAGCGCCGCAGAATCTGACCCGCCTGCGCCGATGCAGCCTCCGCTCGCGATACCTCTCCGGCTGTCCGCTCCATCGGCTGCGGAACTGATCGACAGCCTCGCTGCGATGCCTTCCCCCGCGGGCGCGGAGGCTGCAGCGGAGCTGCTGCCTTTGCTGCGGAGCAGGCTCGTAAGCGGCCCGAATCCGACCGCAAAACCGGCTGCCGCGGAGGCAACGAAAGCACAATCAGAAGCGGCGAAGGCAGAATCGGCAGCCAGAGCCACTCCCCAGGAAGCAGCGAAACGCGAAGCTGCCAAACCGAAGATCACCATCCGGCCGGCCGAGCCCCCGAGATCAGCCAAACCGGATGTCCGCCGACCGGCAACGATCGCTGCGCGCACCAATGTTGCCCCGGCCGCAGTCCCCGAGCATCAACCCGAGCCGCAAACCGGACCCGCGCCGCCAGCCAAACCCGTGGTCATACCGATCCGCAAACCCGACCCTGCGGCCGCCGCGGTCGCGAAGGCGGAGCAGGCGCCACCGATGATCGGGCTCGGAGCGGCGCAGCCGGCGTCGGGCGCCAGCATGAAGATCGGCGCCGTTGCCGCAGGCCTGATCGTCGTGGCTGGGGCGGCCTGGTTCTTCCTGCGGGATCGCAGCCCGGTGAAAGTGGACGCCGCATCTGCGGGTACCGCCAGAGAAGTGGTGGAGCCGCTTCCGGCACTCGGCGGCGCGGGCTGGACCAGCAACTGGGGCGCGGATGCCCCGGTGAACAATGGCAAACACATCTCGATCTTTCGTCCGTCGATGGCCACCCCCGACTATCGCATCGAAATCCACGGCCAGATCGAACGTAAAGCGCTTGGCTGGATCTTCCGAGCGCACGATGCGCGCAACTATTATGTGATGAAACTCGAGTGGATCAAACCGGGGCCTCAGCCGATCACGGCTCTGATCAAATACGCCGTTGTCGATGGCAAAGAGACAACCCGCACGCAGGTATTGCTGTCGCTGCCCGCGCTTTCGATGACGACCCTGTACCGCGTACGCACCGACGTGAAGGGCAACAAGTTCACGACGCATGTGAATGATCAGCCGGTTGACTACTGGACCGACGACCGGATCAAGGTTGGGGGGGCGGGCATTTACGCCGACGCAGGCGAGCGCGCGCTCGTAAAGACCACCAGCATTGCAGCACTGAGATAGCGCCATGGCAGACAACAACGAATGGTTGTGGGAAGTAGAAGACGAGCCGGTTGACACCGCGCTCCGGGCAGAATCCGCCGCCGAGGGCCCGCTAAAGGCGTGGCAATCGGAAGACGCGGTCAAGGGTGCACGCCTGCACCTCGCTGGCCGCAGCGACGAGGCCATGAAAGTGCTCACCGCCGCCGCCGGGAAGAACGAACACCTTGCGGAAATCTATGCCGTCCTCGGACAAATCCAGTTCGAGAAGCAGAAGTACGCCGACGCCGCAGCGACGTTCGCGAAGCTCACCGACGTCGAGCCGCGGCATCGCACTGCGTATTACAACCACGGCGTGTGCCTGTTACGATCGGGCGACAAGCAGGCCGCTGCGACAGCCTTCGAGCGCGCGCTCAACGTCGACCCGAACCGTGCGGGCGCACGGCTCGGACTGGGGCTCTGCCGGCTCGCAACGGGCGACCACGCGGGCGCACTCGAGCACCTGAACAAATACCTGGGCGCCGGCGGCGACGATATTGCCGCACTCATCGGCAAGG
>DASSSG010000191.1:0-6717 GCA_035708545.1 Bryobacteraceae bacterium
ATATAGAGGTTGATTTCCTGGGCACCGGCGACTGGCAGCGGTATGCCAGCGTCGACGGTTCAGGCTATCGGTACCGACTGTTCGAGCCGGGTTTCTCCGCCCACTGGGTGCGGCTGTTAGCCGAAACGTCGTGCGTCATCACGGCAGAGTTCATTTATACGTGAGGTGAATGGCCGGTGGGGCCAGAGGCAAACGAAAAAGATGCACAGCCGCAGGCCGCGAAAAAGCACCGGAAAGCTGCCGACACGGCCGCGGCAAAGTAAACCGCCCGGGAACTGCATAACAGCGCCGAGACGCCGGAAGTCGCTGGTGGCGTTTTGCGTTACCGCGACGGGAGTCTGGGCGGGAAGCGTGCCTGTCGCATCCCGACGCAGTCTGCGGTATGCTTCTCAGTCGTGTTCGTTGTGCCGGCTGTGTCTCGGAACTGACCGGCATCCGTCCAGAACCGCGCAATGGAACCACGGCCCCGAGGTGCCGTCACCATGCCGAATCCTGACTCCGACCAGTTGGCCGAACTCGCCCGATGCATCGCTGAGGCCCAGGGTGCATTGACCGAGGCGCAACTGCTTGCGCTTTTCGAGTTCCTGTTCAAGCCGTGTGCACACCGCCGGGAGTGGGAACCGTTCAGGGCAGCTTATGTCGCGGCACTTTGCGAAAGCGCTCCTGTGCAACCCTCCGTAGTGGTCGAGATGGGAGCGCGTCCGCAAGGCGGCACACTGACAGCGGTCGGCATAATGACACTCGCCTGGAGCGCCGCGCCACGGCTGGAATTGCTCGACCTGTTTTGCCAGATCATCTGACTGTGTCCCGCAGATACGTCAGTCGGATCTCGTTTGTGACAAAGTGTCTCGCATACACGCGGATTTCAGCGCCCTCGCGCAGTTCCTCCCGAAGCTGGCCAGCAACGCGATCAAGCACAGGTCCGCGGCGCCTCCGCTGATCCCGCCTTACGGCTGAGCGAATCGGCCGGCAGGTGTTTTCCGTGCAGGACAACCGAGCGGGCATTGACGCGCGATACGCCGCGAGGTGTTCATCGCATTCCGGCGGCTGAACACAAACCATGCGCCGGGGAGCGGCGCAGGTCTTGCGATCTGCCGGCGAATCGTGGAGGCGCAGGGCGGTCGAACCCTGCTGGAACCGGCGCCCCCGAGGCGGAGCTGTTTTCGGTTTCAATCTGCCGGGCGAACTCGTTGTAGCCTGATTCAGCGAGGACCCTGCGCGGGGGGAAGGCGCCTGCAGGAAAGCTGAATGAGCCTCATCGAGAGCCTGACCGGAGTTCGCGGATACGTCCTGATCTTTTTAGGCAGCATTCTCGAAGGCGATGCAACCCTGCTGACTGCGGCGTTTCTCGCGCACCGGCAGCACTTCTCCCTTTCGGCCGTTATGGCGACGGCGGGACTCGCGAGCACGCTCGCGAATGAGGTCTACTTCCTGCTCGCGCGGCGGGGCGGCAAGGCGTTCCTTGACCAGAAAGTGGCCCACCACCCGAGATATGCGAAGGTCGGGAATCTGGTCCGCCGCCGCGCGGTTGTGCTGCTTCTGGTTTCGCGGTATCTGATCGGGTTCAGGCTGGCAATTCCTGTCGCCTGCGGCGCCTTCGGGATGCCGCGCGTCCGGTACACCGTGGTCAACGTTGCCGGGGCGATCTTGTGGGCCGTGCCGCTCGCTCTGGTGGGTTACGCCTTCGGCAACGTACTCGAAACATTCTGGACGGATGTGCGGCGGTACGAGTGGCAGGTGGCGGGAATTCTGATCACGACAGCGGTGGCGATTCTGGTGTGGCGCGATCCGGAACTCCACGGTCTTGCTTCCGCGCTTCTGCACACGCATGCATTTACGCTGCGCTCGGCCGCTCGCGTGCGGAGATTGCTGGTGCGGTCGTCGAAGCTCGGGCTGCCAGGCGGCGACATAGAAGCAAATACCCAGGCGCAGCCATGACGCACGTTGATCTACGTCCGGGGCTATCCCAGGCTGGCATGAACGGCTCCGAATCTTACAATCGAAGCAGGTTTCATGAAAGCACTCACGAAAAAGCACGCCGAACCTGGGCTGTGGCTGGACGATGTGCCGGAACCGAAGATCGGCATCAACGACGTCCTGATACGCGTGAAGCAGGCCTCGATCTGCGGCACCGACGTTCATATTTACAACTGGGACGAATGGGCGAAGAAGACGATTCCGGTGCCGATGGTTATCGGACACGAGTTCGTGGGCGAGATCGTCGAGGTCGGCTCAAACGTGATGGATTTTCACCCGGGCCAGATCGTCAGCGGCGAAGGCCACGTGGTTTGCGGCCGTTGCCGAAACTGCCTTGCGGGGCGGCGTCATCTGTGCGCGCACACGAGTGGCGTTGGTGTGAACCGGCCCGGCGCCTTCGCCGAATACATCGCGCTGCCGATGGGCAACGTGTGGGTACACTGGCCGGACATCGACCTCGACATCGCCTGCATCTTCGATCCGTTCGGAAATGCCGTACATACAGCACTGTCGTTCCCCGTGCTCGGCGAAGATGTGCTGATCACCGGGGCGGGGCCGATCGGACTGATGGCGCTTGCCGTGGTTGTACACGCGGGAGCCAGATACGCGGTAATCACGGACGTGAATCCGCACCGGCTCGAGCTCGCGCGGAAAATGGGAGCGACACGCGCAGTGGATGTGCGCACGACACGGTTGAAGGACGTGCAGAACGAACTCGGGATGAAGGAAGGCTTCGACGTGGGTCTGGAGATGTCCGGAAATGCGCAGGCATTCCGCGACATGCTGGCCAACATGAGCCACGGCGGAAGAATTGCGATGCTGGGGATTCCGCCGGAGCCGATCGCCATCGACTGGAACGCTGTTATCTTCAGCATGTTCACTATCAAAGGCATCTACGGCCGCGAAATGTACGAGACCTGGTACAAGATGAGCGTGATGTTGCAGTCGGGGCTCGACATCAAGGCCGTCATTACGCATCGAATTCACTACACCGAATACGAGAAGGGATTCGAGGCGATGCGAAGCGGGTGTTCGGGGAAGGTGATTATGGACTGGCAGACCGCGTAGGCTCATCCATGTGGATATCGCTGAGCCAGTAGTCGAAATCGCGCACGTTCACGGTCGCTCGGATGCGCCGGCCCTTCGCGAGCTTCGCGAATTCGGCTTTGTCGCGTACCGGAAACTCCATAGTCATCGCTTCCATCCAGCCTTCGATGGCTTCGTGTTTGATGACGGCGATGTTGCGTTCGGGTTCGAGGCGCAGGACTTCGCCGCGGAGGCGATAGCGCTTTGCGGGCGCCTCGCGCTTGCGCGACGAACAGGCGAGCAGCAGCGCCGCCGGGAGCAGCACGAGCGAGCGGCGGCGCATCCTCAGCTCGCCTCCCGCGGTGTCACATCGAACATGAGCTCGCGCTTCGGGGTGACTGTGTACAGCTCATCGAAACCCTCGCGAATCGAAGGCGGTTCCATAACCTTCCACGTGCGCAGCAGCCCCGGCACAGGCACCGGCTTGCGGTTCGTGCGCTTATTGTTGCGAGCGATGGCGGCTCGCATTTCCGTGTTGAAGAAGTAGCCAACGATTCGATAGTCCGCGGCTTTCGCCCGCGCGATCCAGGCAGCGCGGGTTGAAGCGAGTGCGTTCGTGTTGTCGATAACAAAGGGCTTGCGCGCGCCGATGCAAGTCTCGACCGCCGCTCGCTCGCGGGGCAGGCTTCCGAGGACGTCGCGGCTGATGTGCACGTGCGTCGCGGCGAATCGCTGCTCGAAGAACGTTGTCTTCCCAGCGCCCTGCACGCCGATGAGCAGCACGGCTTCCATCAGCCTGCGGAGCGCCGGGTCACTGCACGATCCAGTTACTGCACTCCGGCTTCGGCGAGCATTGCCCGGAGCCCCTCGATGCCGCCGGCGCCGTTCTGAACGCTGGCGATATTGCCCTCCGCGTCCACGAGTATGTACTTCGGGTAGCCGGTTTGCTTCACGATCGCGGTGAGATTCGTGTCCTCGGTAAGCACGACCTTGCAGGACCTCGGCGCATCGGCGAGATATGACGTCACCGTCCGGCGCGACTCCTTCACGTTCACGCAGACGACAGGAATGTTCTCGCCCTTGTCGCGGATGAACTCCTCGACAGCAGGCTGATCCCGGCGGCAGTAACCGCACCACGTCGTCCAGAACTGGAGCAGGTATGGCTTGCCTTTCAATGAATCTCTGGTGAGCGTCTCGCCAGTGAGCGTGGTTGCCTGGAAGTCGCCCATGGGTCGACGTCTTTCCGCGGCAGGCGCGATCACAACGAAAGCAGCGGCGACGGTAAGCAACAGCGGCGTTTTCAGGTGCACCCAACTATCGTACCGGCAAGCGAGGGCAGGCGCTATCTTCCAGCCGGTATTCTGTCACGGCAGCGGGAGCGCGGGATCGGGGCCGGAATCTTTCGGCGTGGGGATAGCCCCGATGAGTTTTCGATCTGCCACGGATACAACGGCGATCTTGTCCCGGTCCTGAATGCCGGCGTACGCCCATCGGCCGTCAGACGACAGCGTCAGAGAGAGCGGAGGCCCGCCGATCGGGACCACCGCCACCTGCCGGCGCATCCGGACATCCGCAAATGCGATCGCATCGTCATCCTGCAGGTTGTACACGAGCGTGCGTCCATCCGGCGTGAGTGCGATGCGCGCAGGATGATTGCCCGTGGCGATTGCACCCACGCGCTCCTGCCGGCGTGTATCGACGACCGTGACCGTATTCCCGGCGTTGTTGGTGATGTACAGTAACCGACCATCGAGCGAGCGGACGCCTCCCTGCGGGCGAGCGTCGGTCGCGATAAGCTTCGTCCGGCCACTGTCGAGGTGAATCGCCGCGATGCTGTTCGTGTTGGTGTTGCTGACGTAGGCCCAGGCAGCGTCCGCCGAGAGGAGCACCATATGCGGGCCGGTGCCCTGAGTATCGTATGTGCGAATTATCGATCGGGTGGAGAGGTCGATGAGGAGGAGACCAGGCGGGTTTTCCGTCGTCACGACAAGACGATTCCTTTTGCGGTCAACATCCATGCCGTGCGGGCGACGGTGATCGCCGAGCGAGATGATCCCCGTCCTCTGTTTCGAGGCAACATCGACGATCGAGATGGTGTTCCCGCCTTCGCCGGCTTCGGTCATCCAGAGAATGCCGTTGTCGGACACGTAGAGCAGCTTGCCGTCAGGTGAGCGGACGATCTCATGCGGGTACTGGCCGACGGCGGCGCCGGCAACGCGGGTTCCCTCGCGGTCATAGAAGCCGACGTGGCCGGCTTTCTTTTCGACGACCGCGAGCGGATGCGAAGCGGCCAGCGCGGCGCCAAGGTTCTCATAGAATTTCAGGTTGGCCGTGGCGGCGCCGATGCAGGCAATATCGGGCAGGCCGTCGCGATTGAGATCGGCGACAGCGCAGTCGGAGGCGGTAACGCCGCCCTCGTCGAGCACGACCCGGTCCCAGTTGTCCGGTTTCGAAAAGTAAGCGAGGACAGCTCCGGGCTTGCTCCGCACTGCCGCGACGATATCGTCATTGCCGTCGGCATCGAGGTCGGCCGTGCGGACCGCGTGCACTTCGGAATAGGAAGCATCCTGGATGCGCCTGTACCAGGCGCCGCCGCGTTCGGTGTACACGCAGATTTGGCTTCCATGCCAGGGCTCTACCGTGACGAGGAAGCGTTTGCCGTACGCTCGTCCGATCGCGATTTCGCTCGCGCCGTTCTTCGGCCATGCAGCAGGGTCTCCCGGCACGATGATGCTGCGCGCCCACGCGCGCTGCGGAGCGTTTCGGAACCAGTGCACGCCTTCGAAGCTGGCCGTGACCACATCCTCGCGTCCGTCGCCATCCCAGTCAAAGGTGGAAAGACCGTGAACGACACCGTGATTGTCGGAACCGATCACGCGGCGCTTCCAGTCTCCGGGCGCGTAGAACACGAGCGGCACCGCGGAGCGATAATCGGGCGCGAGCGAATCCGCTCCGATGAGCGGCGCGTTCACGAATACAGGCTGGCCGTCAAGCATGAGAACGCGTATGCGATGCGAAGTCGGCAGGCGATCAATCTCCGTGGCGCGCCACTTGTGGAGGGGGTCGCCGGCGCTTTTGAGCAGCCACACTGTTCCCCGGCTCTTCGCGGCAACGTTGCTCCAGCCGGCGGCGACGACAATTTCGGGAATACGATCACCATCCACATCGCGAGCGGCGAGATTGATCGGACGTTCAATTCCGGACGCGAGCACGCGACGTTTCCACGTGGGGTTCTCGAACCAGACGAGGTCGGACATGCCGGTGGCGACCGCGATGATGTCCGTCCGGCCATCTCCATTGACGTCCGCAGCCGTTACCTGATAGCCGCCGGTCAGATCGGTGGCGAGCACGTGCGCGCGGAAACGCGGAGGCACCGCGGCGGCGGCGGACGAGACGAAGCAAAGGACAGCTACGATCCGGTTGTTCACGAGGGTTCTTCTGTTATATACCCCTCGTGACTCAGGCAGCGGCGCGTTGCTCTTTCTGCTGGAAGGCGGACAACGCAACTCCGGTAATCACGACCGTAACAGTGCCGATAACGTTGTACCAGAGGAAAGCGATCGACGTCGCGAACTTACAGGTGAAGATCACAGCTTCTCCTGCCAGCACAGCCCAGAATGCAGCGGTACCCTGCACGCGCGGGAAGTAGAAAGCGAGGACGAATACGCCGAGCAGGCCTCCATAAAACAGGCTTCCGAGCATGTTGACGACCTC
>DASSSG010000192.1:0-3464 GCA_035708545.1 Bryobacteraceae bacterium
CAAAGCCGGTCATCTGATCTACCCGGACGGGCAGAACCGCGGCCGCGGCAGCGGCGAGCTCGACCGGGGTCAGTACGACCGCATCGAAGAAGTCCTCTGGCCCGATGGCTGCGCGGCGATGTACCGGCGATCGATGCTCGACGAGATCGGCGGCTTCGATGAGGACTTTTTCGCTTACGCCGATGACGCGGAACTCGGACTCCGGGCCCGAGCAGCGGGCTGGCGCTGCCTGTACGTTCCGACGGCGGTCGTTCGACACCACCGCGGCGCCACGCTCGGGCTCGAGTCCGCCGCGCGCCTCGAGCTGATCGAACGCAATCGCATTCTCCTCGCCATCAAGCATTTCCCACTCAGTATGCTTGCGGCCGCTCCGTTCTACTTCCTGCTCCGTGTGGCGGCGGGGCTGCGCGCATCCGCGCGCGGCCTCGGAGAGACCCGGCGGTTCCCCGGCTGGCGCGGCAAGCTGTTTCTGGCCGGCTGTTTTCTTCGCGGCAATCTGCGAGCGCTTAAGATGGTTCCGGCGATGCTGCGCAAACGCCGCGCCCTCGCCTCGAAACGGCGGCTGACCCAAAAGCAGTTACGAGAGTTATTGCTACGACACAGAATCTCACTGAGGGCTTTAGCCGAACAGGCGAACTGAAGGCGGGCGGTGCGCCGGAGCGCCTGGCCTGCTGGCGCTGCGGCGCGACCGCGGCGCGCCTGGTCTGCCGCGGCACCGACCGGCTGTATGCCACGACCGATCGCGAGTTTTCGGTGGTCGAGTGCGATGGCTGCGCGCTTCTGCGCCTCGCTCCGGTTCCGAGCGCCTGGGAGCTGGCGGAATACTACCCGGCTCGATACTGGTTCGCACCGGGCAGCCACGCCGGCGGTGCAGTGGCCGAGAAGTACCGCCGTATCGTCCTCAGAGATCACGTTCGATTTGTGTTACAAGCTCTTGAATCTACTGAGCGAAACGCTCCCGTCCTGGACGTCGGCTGCGGCGGTGGTTTATTCGGCCGCATGCTCGCGGAGCGTGGCTGGCGCGTGTTCGGGCTTGACCAGTCCGTTGAAGCGGCGAGCCTCGCGTGGCGCATCAACACAATGCCCGTCGTCTGCGGCGAGCTGTCGCAAGCGCCGCTCGCGCGCGGTCGATTCGCTGCGGTGACCATGTTCCATGTGCTCGAGCACGTATACGACCCGCCCGCGTACATCTCGGCAGCGCGCGATCTGCTGGCGCGGGGCGGCAGGCTGATCGTGCAGGTGCCTAACGCGGACTGCTGGCAGTTTCGGCTGTTCGGCTCGCGCTGGAATGGTCTCGACATCCCGCGGCACCTGACCGATTTTCGCGCCGGCGATGTGCGCGCGCTGCTCGCGGATTGCGGTCTCGAGGTGCTCAGAGAGAAGCAGTTCTCGCTGCGCGACAATCCCGCGGGCCTGGCGAGCAGTCTCGCGCCTGCCCTGGACCCGATGGCACGACGCATCCGCGGTTCCGGTTCGGTGATTTACGACGCGGTGTACTTCGCGCTCGTTCTTGCCTCGCTTCCGTTCGCCATCGCCGAAGCCGCGTGCGGCGCGGGATCGACGGTGATGATCGAGGCGAGGAAGCCCGAATGACGCTGCCTTCGGTGCAGCGGGCGATGCCTGAATGGCTGCGCCGCTACGTCCTCCATTTTGAGGCGGCGATCGAAGATGCGGTAGCTGCATGCGCGCAAAGTCTCGCACCCGGGGCGCGAGTGCTCGACGCCGGCGCGGGCGAGGGCCGGTACAAGCGATGGTTCGTGCGTCATCGTTATATCGGGGCCGATCTGGCGATCGGCGATCCGGCGTGGAGCTACGCCGGCCTCGATGTCATCACCGATCTGGAGAGGCTTCCGTTCCGTGACGCAGTGTTTGACGCGGCCCTGAATATCGTCACGCTCGAGCATGTGCGCGAGCCCGCACGCGTGCTCTCGGAGCTTCACCGAACGCTCGTGCCGGGCGGCAGCCTGCTCCTGATCGTTCCCCAGGAATGGGAGGTTCACCAGCAGCCGCACGATTACTATCGCTACACGCGCTTCGGCGTGGCGCATCTGCTCGAGTGCGCCGGTTTTACCGATCTCAGCATCAGACCCGTCGGCGGCTATTTCCGCCTGCTCGCGCGGCGGCTGCTGAACGGGCTGCAGTTCTTCCGGGGACCGCTCGTGGTTCCCGCGGCAGTCCTGCTGGTCCCGCCGGCACTCGTACTGCCGCTGTTCGAACGGCTCGATCGCACTCGCAGTTTTACATTGGGATACGTATGTACGGCGCGCAGGTCCTGATGCTTCTGCTGGCGTGCGCTGCCGCGTCCAGCGGAGTGAGGGTGCAGTTCAGGGGGCGTTCGGCGCTCGAGTTCACCGCGCGCGCGGTAGCGCTGGGCCCACGCCCGATCGCCAGCGAGGCGCACGCAAAACTCGAGCGCATGATCGTTGCGCATCTGCGGGCGTGCGGCTGGGAAGTAACAGAGGACTCGTTCACTGCGCACACACCCCTCGGGCCGCGCCCGATGCGCAACCTCATCGGCCGGCTGCCGGGCAAGTCCGGCAAAGCTGTCGTGATCACCGGCCACTACGATACGAAGATCATGCCCGGCATTCGGTTCGTGGGCGCGAATGATGGCGGTTCGTCCGCGGGCTTTTTGATGGAGCTCGCGCGCGTGCTTCCCGGCCGCGGCTCGAATGACGACCTCTACCTCGTCTGGTTCGATGGCGAAGAGGCCGTCGCGGAATGGACCGAAACCGACAGCCTGTACGGCAGCAGGCATCTCGCGCGGCGCTGGCAGCGGGATGGGACCGCACGGCGGATCAAAGCGCTGATCAACGTCGATATGATCGGCGACAAAGAACTCGATCTCGTGTATGAAATCGCGGGAACGGCGTGGCTCCGCGAACTGGTATGGCGCACGGCCGACGAGCTCGGCCACTCGCGTGAGTTCACCAGGAACGCCACCTGGATCGGGGACGATCATCTGCCGTTCGCAGCGCTCGGCGTGCCTGCCATCGACCTGATCGATTTCAGCTACGGGCCCGCAAACCGCTACTGGCATACCGAACAGGACACGATGGACAAGCTCTCGGCTGCGAGCCTGCAGACCGTGGGCGATGTCATTGTTTCAGTAATCACGAAACTGGAGGCGAAATGAAAAGACGAAGCATGCTCGCGGGTCTGGGCGCGGTCCCGATGTTCGGCGTGGATATGCCGTCCCTGTCCGATGGAATCGTGAGCGGCGCGGACGCAAAGCTCACGCAGGAGCCGTTCGGCGATCTGCTTATTTATTACAGCGGCCGTACCGAACAGTTGAAATCGATAACAGCGGGAAGCCTGCGACTCAAACCGGGCATGAGCCCGCATCCACCGCACCAGCACCCGGAAGAAGAATTTATGGTCATCACCGAGGGCTCGGGCGAGATTGAGGTGGCCGGGAAGAAGACGCGCGTCGGCCCGGGTTCGATGATGTACTGCGGCGGGAA
>DASSSG010000193.1:0-11357 GCA_035708545.1 Bryobacteraceae bacterium
ACACACCGATGCCCGTGAAGACAAGGTACGTGAGCATCAACAGGAGGACGAGCGTGATACCGCCGGTTGCGGCGAGAGCGATGTACCACTCGCGCGGCGGCCGCGTCAGCTGCTCGGGAATCGAAGCGACGTCATCGGTCACCTGTGCGAGCGTCGGATTCCCTTCGACGAGAACCGGTCTCACATGGGGGTCCTGCGCGATGACCATGTCAGCCATGGCGGCCCTCCAGTTCCGGATTCGGATTGCGCAAACACGCCAGATATGTCGTGCGCGGCCGCGTATTCAGCTCCTCGAGAAGGCCGTAGTTACGCGGCAGCTGCTTCAGCTTCGCGACCATACTGTCAGGGTCGTTGATATTGCCGAAAACGATCGCCTCACTCGGGCATGCCTGCTGGCATGCGGTCTGCAGATGATCCGCGTCGGTGATCCAGAGCCGCCGCTCCGCCGATTTCAGCTCGATTTTCTTGTCCTGAATGCGCTGGACGCAGTACGTGCACTTTTCCATGACGCCGCGCATGCGCACGGTGACGTCCGGCTGGAAGACCATCTCGGTGACTTTTGCGACGTCCTTGTGCCAGTTCAGGAAGTTGAATCGGCGGACTTTATAGGGGCAGTTGTTCGAGCAGTACCGCGTGCCGACACAGCGGTTGTACGCCATATCGTTGAGTCCCTCGGGGCTGTGTACGGTTGCCGCCACGGGGCAGACGTTCTCGCAGGGAGCGGTTTCGCAGTGCATGCAGAGAATCGGCTCGGAGATCGACGTCGGATTCTCAGCGTCGCCCTTGTAGTAGCGATCCAGCCGGAGCCAGTGCATCTCGCGGCCGCGAGCCACCTGCTCCTTACCGACGATCGGCACGTTATTCTCAGCCTGGCAGGCCACTACACACGCGTTACAACCGGTGCAGACGTTCAGGTCGATGGCCATGCCCCACTGATTGCCGCGCGAGTAATCGGCGGGCGTCTCATAGAGCTGGAACAGCTCGATCTTCTCCGTCATCTCCGCGACGGCTTTCGGGTCCTCTCGATACTCCTCGATCGGCAGTTCTCGAACGAGCCCGCGCGCGCGCTTCTGAACTTCCGGCGCGCCGAGATCTCCGATGATGTGGTGCTCTTCCGTGAATGCAAGGTTGTACCGCCCGCCCGCTTTCGAAATGCGAATGTCCCGGGCGACGGTCATGGCATCGGACGTTCGCAGCAGGTATGCATTGACGCCGACACCGCGGCCGACATTCCCGCATACGCGCCGGCCGTAGCCGACCGCGATAACCACGAGATTGTCAGCCTGGCCCGGCTGGATCATGACCGGCGCTTCGATGCGGCGGCCGCCGCGCTCGATGGTGATTACGTCAGCGACAGCCACGCCGAGCTGCTTCGCAGTCGCAGGGCTCAGCAGCGCGGCGTTGTCCCACGTAAGCTTCGTCATCGGATCGGGCAGTTCCTGCAGCCATCCGTTGTTGGCGAAGCGCCCGTCGTACACCGAGGAGCTGGGTACGAACTGCAGCTCGATGCCGCTCGAGGCGCCCTGCTGCGGTTGTGCGGCACCGGCGGTATTGAGCGCCGGGTTGACCGTCGGCCAGGCAGTGTTCGGGACGATCCCGTCGTGCAGCGCCTTGCGCCAGCCTTTCTCACCTCCGAGCCGCTGCTCCCAGAGATTGCGCACGATCTGATATGACTGCTGGTCCTTATAGCCGGAGATGAGCGCGACGATTTCGGCCGCCGTCCTGCCGCCGTAGAGTGGCTGGATCATTGGCTGTTGAATCGTGACGGTGCCATCGGGGGCGGCGACGTCGCCCCACGATTCGAGATAATGCGCTTCCGGCACGGCCCACCTGCACGCGGCGGCGGTCTCGTCGTACTCCTGCCCGAGGTAAAGCGAATTGGAGACCTTCCTGAGGTTCGCTTCGAAATTGAAATCCGCCGGTGCGGTGAAGGCAGGATTGCCGCCGAGCACGAGCAGGTGGGAGACGGCGCCGCTCGACATATCGCGCACGAGTTCCCGCAGCACTTCGAGCTGTGGGCGATTATCGCCGGCCGGGAGCTGGACGTAAGTCACAGTCGCGCCGACATTGCCGAGAGCCTGGTTGATCTGGTGCGCCAGCGCGTGTACCGCGGCGGGCTGCCGCGGGCCCGCGATCACGAGCGAGCGCCCGCGGTGCGCGGCGAGATCTTTGACGAGCGCAGACAGCCAGCGCGCACGCAAATCAGTGCCGCTGCCTTCGCCAACGACCTGAAGCTGGTTGCCGCCGGAACCGAGCCGGCCCGCCAGATCGGCCGCGAACGACCCAATTTCGGAGGGACGCATCCGCAGGCGATGGTCGGCAGCGGATCCCGTGAGCGAGAATCGTCCCTCGATTACATACAGGCGATTCATCTCGCCGTCGTGATCGTCGACGCCAATTCGCCGCCTGCGGCCGTACTGCTTCATCGGCAGCACCGTCCCGCCGGCATCCTGATGCAGAAAATCGGAATCCAGCGAGAGTACGACGTCTGCTTTCTCGAAGTTGTAGAGCGGCTGGATATTTGTCCCCAGCGCGCTGCTGTCCGCCGCCAGCCCGTCCCACTCCACCCAACGCACGTTGGGCAGCGTTGAAGCAACGTGCGTTCGCAGGGCGGCGAGTGACGGAGAGGTGACGCGCTCGCTCAGAATGCGCCAGCCGTTTCCACCGCCGAATCTGGCGCGATCGAACGCCTGTTTGATCCAGTTGTTGAAGTCCTCCCATTTCGCCTGGCGCTCTTCGTTGACGGGGTTGCGCATCCGATCGGGGTCGTAGAGGCTGAGGACGGAAGCCTGATGGAAGCTGTTCGTGGCTCCCAGGCTGAACGGATGATCCGGATTGCCTTCGATCTTGGTCGGGCGGCCGTCATGCACCTCGACGAGCAGCCCCATGCCCGATCCGGCCTGTGACATCGCCGTCGCATAGAACCAGGGTTTGCCAGGGATGTAGCCTTCGACCCCGCGGACGTTCGGCAGTATATGTTCGACCGGCCGGCGGCATGCCGTCAGGCCCGCCAGTCCGAACGACGCCGCCATGAGTTTGAGGACATTCCGCCGCGACGTGCCGGAGAGCATCTCGCCGGCGGTTGACGGAAACTCATCGCGGACCCATTCCTGGAATTTCGGTGTGCCGGCGAGTTCGTCGAGACTGCGCCAGTACTCCTTCCCGCTGGTTTTCGTCTGGATCTGAATCATCCCTGAGGTTTCCGCTCTCTGTTTACCTGTGGCATCCTGAACAGTTCTGCGGCGGGTTGATGTTCTTCGCCCGAATAATCTCGTGCCCAATCGCGGCCGGATCGCGATCAGGGATCCATGCGAGATTCGTGACGTGTTCAACAGGTCGAAGGCGCGGCGCGGGGTTGCGATGGCAATCGAGGCACCAGGCCATGTTCAGCGGCTCCACCTGCTTGACCTCGATCATCTGATCGACGCGGCCGTGGCACGAGACACAGCTCACACCATTCGTCACGTGCGCCTGATGGTTGAAGTACACGAAGTCCGGCAGCCGGTGCACCTTCACCCAGGGAATCGAGTTGCCCTTTGCATAACTGTCGCGCACCAGCTGCAGAAGGCCGCTCTGCGGCTTCACCTGTGCATGACAATTCATGCAAACTTCGGTCGTGGGTATCGCGGCGTAGCCGGCTTTGTTCACAGTGTAATGACAGTAGAGACAGTCGATGCCGAGCTGACCCGCGTGCAGCTTGTGGCTGTAGCGTACCGGCTGCGTCGGCGTGTAACCGGTTTCCGTGAAGTTCGGATGAGCGAAATATGTGTACGCCCCGGCTCCGGCAAGTGCGCCTGCCCCGAGCAGCGCGAGGCCGATGCGGACATACTTATCAATGGACTTCGGGAATACGGGTCGAGGCATGAACGGGGTCAGCCGGCTGCCAGCAGCTCATACCCAGGCCCGAACCGCAGCGGCTCGTCCACGCTTGCACGCGCCTTCGGAGCGTGCGGCTGCACACGTGAGATTAGCGCGCCCGGCATACACCCTCCCCGCAGACGCGGGTATGCGCGGACAGACGTCTTATACTTTCTACCATGGCAGGAGCGATTCCGCAATAGCAAGAAAAATTCCGGTGCAACTGGAATTCTACGTCTTAGATACAGACAGATACCCAAACGATGCGCAGAAGCACGGAAACATTAGCGGCGGTAACAGATACTCCCCCGTTACCCGCATCTGCGGCTCCCGCAAACCGGGTGCGCACAAGGTTTTCGGGTCTGCCGCGGCTCCCGCGATCCGGCGGACCGCCGCGCCGCAGGTTCCGCTTCGCCGACCTTCGGGTCCGGCCGAAGCTCATGGTCCTGCACAACCTGTTTTTCCTCGTACTGTCCGTGTCCGTGTACCTCGCGCTGATCCCGCCCTTTGAAACCCGCGTAGCACGCGGGAAACTAATCGAGGTTAGTTTGATCGCGCAGATGTTCGCAGAGGGCGGGCCGGCGCTTCAATTGCCGCACATGGCGAGCTACGAATTCCGGCAGGGCTCGGCCAAAGACGTCAACGTGCCGGTAGACGTAAAGGCATGGCTCGACAGCCACCCCGGCGAGGTATGGCAGAATGTTGCGGCCTCGAATCACCTGTATCGAAGAGAGGCCGAAAGCGGTCGCTATTCGAGCATCCTGTTGCCGAACACTGCGTATGATGCGGTTCTGCAACGGGCGAAGATCACGCTGTTCGTCGTCCTCGGGATTATCTACGCGCTCGCAGTGCTCCTGCTCGAGCTCGTGATCATGCCGCGGTATGTGTACCGCCCGCTGACACGCATGCTCGATGCGGATGCCGCGACTCAGGCCGGCGATCGCGAACATGAGCTGATCGCCGAATCCGACATTCCCGGGGACGAGATCGGGCAGATCATGCGCTCGCGCAACGCCACGGTTTCCGAACTGCGCCGGCACGAAGATGAACTCGAGGCGACGCTCAAGCACGTCGAGGCGCAGGATCGTCTGGCGAGTCTCGGTATGCTCAGCGCGAGCGTCGCTCACGAGATCAACACCCCTCTGGCCGTGCTGCACGGCTCGATCGAAAAGCTCATGGAGACGGTACCGGGAAGACCCGCTCAGGAGAGGCTGAGCCGGATGCTCCGTGTCACCGAACGTCTGCGGAAGATCAGCGAGGGCCTTCTCGATTTCGCGCGTGTTCGCGGCCAGGAGGTCGGTGCCGTACGGCTGCGGCCGATGGTCGAAGAGGCCTGGAGCCTCGTGGCGATCGATGAGAAGGCCTCCCAGGTCGAGTTTCGCAATGACGTCAGTGACTCGGAAGCAGTGGCTGGAAATTCCGACCGGCTGGTGCAGGTCTTCGTCAATCTCCTGCGAAATGCGCTCGATGCGGTGCCGGCATCGGGGCACATTTGCGTCTCGGCGCGGCCGTTCACGCGTGAAGGCGCGCAGTGGATTGCTGTCTGCGTGGAAGATGACGGCCCGGGCATTTCGCCTGAAGTGCTGCCGGACATCTTCGATGCGTTCGTATCCAGCCGCCTTGATGCGCGGGGTACCGGGCTCGGTCTCACGGTTGCCGAAGGTATCGTGCATCAGCATGGCGGCGCCATTACGGCGAGCAATCGGCGGGGTGGCGGCGCGAAGCTCGAAGTGACGCTGCGGAGCGCAGGATGAACGCGCCGCAACCGCCCGCCGCCGCCACTCCCGTAGACGTCGCGGTGCTCGACGACGATCCGGACTTCCGCAACTATATCGAGGATTTCCTGGCCGACGAGCGCATTTACAGCATTCGTACATTCGGCCATCCCGATGATCTGATCGCCTCTGCCGAGCAGCGCCTGCCCGATATCGTGCTCCTCGACATGAAGATGGGCGCGTTCAATGGCGCGGCCGTCGCGGAGCAACTGCTGCAGCGCTGGCCGAATCTGTGTGTAATCGTTGTCACCGGCTATCCCTCGCTCGAGGACATGCGCGCCACCTTCAAACTGAAAGTATTCGATTACCTGCCGAAACCGTTTTCGCTCGCGCAGCTGCGGGAGGTATTGAAACACGCGATCGAGCAGTTCGGCTTCGGCCGCACACCACAGGACCGGCTGCGGGAGCGGCTCGGGCACCGTATCAAGCTGCTGCGCGTCGAGCGTGGGTGGTCATTGAAGGACCTCGCGGCGGTGACGCGCCTGAGCGTGTCACAGATCAGCTCACTCGAGCGGGGGGCGACTCTTCCGAGCATCGAGAGTCTGCTCGGCATTTGCCGCGCGTTTGAAAGGAAGCCGAGCGAAGTGCTGGCTTCGATTGATTTCTGAGCTCGTGCGGGTCTTACATTCGAAGATCGCGCAATCCCTGGAACTTTCGCGAGTGGAAGCGGCAATACTCAACAGGCGAGTGCTGGACGAGCGTTGCTGACGCGAGCGACAGATGAAGAACTGCTGAGCCGGGCTCGGTCCGGAGACGAACCTGCATTTGCAGCGCTTTACGGGCGCCGCGAGGGGGGCATCTATCGTTTCGCATTGCAGATGAGCGGGAGCGTCGAAATCGCCGAGGATGTCACGCAGGAGGTTTTTCTTATGCTTGCGCGCGGCGGGTCAGACTATGATCCAGCGCGCGGTTCGCTGTGCGCGTGGTTGTACGGCATCGCACGCAATCTGGCGCGGCGCGCGCTCGAACGCCGTGGGGACTGGGTGCCGCTCGATGAGGAGAACGGGACCGAGACGGCCGCCGGGCAGCCGAGCCCTCTGGGCTCTTTGCTCCGGAACGAAGCCGCCGAGGCCGTACGTCGCGCCGTGTTATCGCTGCCCGGTCAGTACCGCGAAGCTGTAGTGCTGTGCGATCTGCAGGATTTGAGCTACACGGATGCAGCGGAGGCGCTGAGATGTCCGATTGGCACTCTCCGATCGCGCCTGAACCGGGCTCGGACGCTGCTCGCAAGCAAGCTGCAGGCAGCCAGGGGATGTTGCGTATGAACGACGATTGGATCCAGGAGCGGCTGCGCGAGCTGCGCGAGTCGATGGCACCGATGAACGCGCCGGAGAGTGTACAGGCCGCGGTGCTGGGTGCGTTTCGCGAGCGTGCACGCAGTCGGCGGCACGTCCGACGGCTCTGGCGCTGGGCGGTGGCTGCGTGCCTTGCGATGCTTTCGATCGTCGGCGCGTGGCGTCTGCTGCGTCCCGAACAGCCCAGCGTCGCGATAGCCGACCCGCCGCGACCCCCGGCGCCTCCAGCGTCCAGCCCCCGCGTCGCGCGCGAGGCTCAGGTTGCCGCGGCTTCACACACAGGCACAGGCAAACTGAACCGCGCCCATAAGCGAGCCACCGAGCGGACCGCTATGCAACGACCGCGGCGAAAGCCGGCGACAGCGGAACCGGAAACGACCGCTGCGTTCGTTCCGTTGCCGTTCGCGCCACCGCTCACGCCGGCCGAAGATCAACAGGTCGTTCGCGTTCGGATGCCCCGCGGCGCGATGCGCCAGTTCGGAATGTTCGTTCGGGAAGACCGTGTGCGGGATCCCGTGCAGGCGGACTTCTTATTGGGGCAGGACGGCATTGCGCGCGCCGTTCGCCTGGTAAACAACGCGCAATAAAGGAGAACAACGCATGTTGATAAAACGGGAGATTTGTACCCTCGCAGGCGCGTTGCTCGTGGCAACTGCCTCGCCGGCTGAGGAGCAGGACGTTCTGAAGCAACGTGTCCAGAAGCAGGCCATCGAAAGGCAGGTGCTCATGCGTGGCCCGGCGGGCGTCAGCGGCGCCGTCGAGTTCATCTCCTCGGAGATGCTGGCCGGTCAGGTGGTAAAGGGCGCTCCCTACTCGGCCGAGGCCGTCACGGAGTCTGTCCAGACGCTCGCCGACGGGAACCGCATTACACGCCGGAGCACGGCAGCAGTCGCTCGCGACAGTGAAGGCCGCACGCGGCGGGAAAGCGAACTGTCGGCAATCGGTCCGCTCGCGGCCGCGGATGCACCGCGCCTCGCTTTCATCCACGATCCGGTCGCGAACGCGCACTATATTCTCGACGCGAAAACCCTGACGGCGCGTAAGATGGCGGTTAAGCACAGTGTCACCGCGGATGGTCACGGCGTTACGCGTACGTTCGATGTTCGCGTTGCAGGGCCGGCCGAGTTGCGCGATCACATCGTCATCTCGGGACAGCCGGCGGTACAGGAACGCCTTCATGCCGGCGAAGTGAAAGAAGAAGACCTGGGCACTCGCAACGTGGAAGGCGTGCTCGCAAAAGGCACCCGCCGGATCGTCACCATCCCTGCCGGCCAGATCGGCAATGACCGGCCGATCGAGATCGTAAGCGAACGGTGGTATTCGCCCGAGCTGCAGACGATCGTCTACAGCAGCCACAACGATCCCCGCACCGGCGAGACGATTTACCGGCTTACTCGTATTTCGCGGTCGGAACCGCTGAAGTCGCTGTTCGAGGTACCTGGCGATTACAAGGTTGTCGAGCCCGGCGAAATGAAACACATTGAAATGAAGGTGCGCAACAGCAGTCGCTAACGCGCGCTTGCTGCCGTCCCACCGCCCGAGGAGACCGGTGCTTCCGGTTTCGCCTCGGGCGTTTTCTTCGGTTCGGGTTTCGGCAGCGGTTTGCGTGGCAGCATTTCCGGCCGCATTGCCGCGTGATAGAGCACCGAGGCCAGCACTGCCGAAGCCTGCATCAGATCGCCCCGCTGCAGGCGGTCATACACATCCATGTTCGAGTGATGCGTGCGCGTCGAATACTCGATCTGATCCTGGATGAACTGAAACCCGGGAATGCCGACGCGGTCGAACGATGCGTGGTCGGTCGAGCCTGTGTTGCGGATACTGACCGTTGTCACTCCGAGATCGCGGAACGGGGCCAGCCATGCTTCAAAGATCGGACGCATCATGTCATTACTCTGCAGATACACGCCCCGGATTTTGCCCGTGCCGTTATCGATGTTGAAGTAACCGGAAATCCTGCCGTGCTCGGGAAGCGGCTGCATTACTTCCGGATCAGCAAAATGCTGCTTCACATACCCCTTCGACCCGAGCAGTCCCTGCTCCTCGCCGCCCCACAACGCAACTCGAACGGTGCGGTCCATCGGCAGGTTGAGGGTCTTCAGAATTCGCGCCGCTTCCATGACCACGGCAACTCCCGCCGCATTATCAGTCGCGCCGGTACCGCTGTGCCACGAATCGAGATGCGCTCCGAGCATCACTACCTCATCCCGCTTGCGCGTGCCGGGAATCTCGGCGATTACATTGAAACTGTCCGCCGGCGCGTCGATGACAGCGCTCTGTATTTCAAACTCCACGCGCACAGGGATCTTCTTCTCCAGCAGCCGCGCGATGCGGTTGTAGTGCTCAGGAGTGAGCGCGACGGTCGGCACAGCAACCCGATCCTTCGCCTCGCGCGTGCTCGCGCTCTGCGCAAAGACCGTGCCGCCTTCGCCGCGGGCGTTCATCACTGCCAGAAGAACGCCCTCATCGATGAGATAATCGCGAACCTTGTTCCGCCACTTCGTGAGCTCTTCCCGGTTCCGAAAACGCCCGAGTAACGGCCGCTGACCGGGATACTCCTGCTGCGGTGTCCCGGGTTCCGGCGCAGCGGCTGCCGCGGCGAGTTCGGCCTCCGTAAATCTCCGCCCGGGCGCCGTCGTGATCATCATGAGCGGCCGCAGCGCATCGATCAGAACGATCTGACCGCGGAGCTTGCCACTGTGCTTCGCCATGTCGTCTTCAGTTTCGATTCGCGCGAGGATCGGCTCGCCAGTGAGCGGGCCGTTCGTGGGATTACTCCAGGCCAGTGGCGCTCCGATGAGGGGTGTGTATTGTGGTTCGAGCAGGTGCGCCGAGAAACGCGAGAACGACCATGTGCGGCCGTACGGTCCCCACGCCTCGAGCTTCGCGTTAGTCAGGCCGTATTCGGTGAGCCGCTTTACCGCCCATTCGGCGGCCTTGTTGAAGCCTGGCGAATTGGTCAGCCGCGGGCCGTATACATCGGTGAGCCAGAAGGCATGGTCCATCACCCTGGAAGATTCGAAAGCTTCCATCCTGATCCGGTGGACGATCGACAGGTCCACCTTCTCTTCGGCGTACACCACGGACGGTGCGAGAGCGATCAGCGGCAGGAAGAAGAGTGCTGCATGTTTCATGAGGTTGCGGGTTGTGCCTGTGGCACTCTGTTGCGGAAGTATTCGATCGTCAGTTGCAGACCGCGTTCCAGAGGAACGTCGGGTTCCCAGCCGAGGAGCTTCCGCGCCTTCGCGATGTCGGGCCGGCGGCGCTGCGGGTCATCTTCGGGCAGCGGCCTGTACTCGATGGGACATGACACGTTGGCGGCTTCGCGGATGCGGTCGGCGAATTCGAGAATCGTCATTTCGCTCGGATTGCCGAGATTCACAGGATATCTCTCATCGGATTTCGATAAAAGATATAGCCCGCGCACGAGATCGGATACATAGCAGAAGCTGCGCGTCTGCGTCCCGTCGCCATACACCGTCAGCGGCTCGCCCCGGAGCGCCTGGTCGATGAACGCGGGCACAACACGGCCGTCATCCAGATTCATGCGTGGCCCGTAGGTATTGAAGATTCGCGCGATATTCGTGCGCGTGCCGTGCCGACGGTGCCATGCCATCGTGAACGCCTCGGCGTAACGTTTGCTCTCGTCGTAGCAGGAGCGCGGCCCGACCGGGTTCACATTGCCCCAGTAGGTTTCGGGCTGCGGATGCTCGAGCGGATCGCCGTACACCTCAGAAGTGCTCGTCAGCAGGAAGGCCGCGTCATGCCGTCGCGCCAGCTCCAGCATGTTCCGCGTGCCCGAGGAACCGCATTCGAGTGTCTCGAGCGGGTAGGCCATGTAGTCTTTCGGGCTGGCGAGTGAAGCGAGGTGCATCACATGATGCACGTTACCGCCGACCGCGACCGAACGCGTAACGTCCACTTCATGGAATTCGAACTTCGGATGCGAACGCAGATGTTCGATGTTCTCGCGCGCGCCGGTAATCAGGTTATCGAGCGCCACAACGCTGTGCCCCTCAGCGAGGAGCAGTTCGCAGAGATGCGAACCGATGAAGCCCGCAGCGCCCGAGATCACATATCGCAAAAGACTTAGTCCTCCGGAGTCGCTGAAATCGCCACGTGCTACAGTCGGACTGACCTCTTATGCATCCGACGGGGTGGGAGATCAGTATATTCATCATACTGACTGCCGCTTCGGTCCTCATCTCCCTGCGAAAGCTCCTGCCGGTAATCCGCACAATCGAACGCTCGAAGAGAGATCCCGGTTGGCGATTCGGAGGAGTGCGCAGCCGCATCCGCGCATTCGTATGGGAGGTGATGCTGCAGGAAAAGGTGATAAAGCAGCGGCCACTACCCGGGTTGGCGCATGCGTTCGTCTTCTGGGGCTTCTGTGCATTTGCTCTGATCACGCTGGATCACTTCGCGCACG
>DASSSG010000194.1:0-4164 GCA_035708545.1 Bryobacteraceae bacterium
GCCGCGAGCGCGGCCAGTGCTGCCCGATCCTCCTCGACCGCGCGCAGGTTCAGGCGGACGACTGCGCGCCGCCAGAGCTCACGAAACAGGCGAGCATCGTGAATGGTGCGCGCGAGGAACCGAAGATAGTTGATCTCCAGTACACGCGCGAGCTTCTGCTCGGAGTGGTAGCGCGACGTCGTTGCACGGTGGTGATGAATCACGCGCGCGGGACCGACAAACACGGTCGGCCACCCCTGCTGCCATCCGCGAAACCCGAGGTCCAGGTCCTCTACGTACGCGGGCTCGTAAATCTCATCGAAGCCGCCGAGAGCGCGCAGCTTCGCTGTGTCGTAGAGAGAGCAGCCACCGCTGCCGTAGAGAACAGGCGTCAGGTTTTCGGCTTCCAGCGGTTCGATACAGGTGACCGGAAAATCGGCGAGCGCGCGCACCGCCGACATGACGGCTTTGCCCGTTTCCTGGCGGCGTTCGCCCGGGGAAAAGAAAATCTGCGCAGTCGCACAGAATAAGTCCGGAACACGCGCGAAGCTGTCGAGCAGCGCTCGAAAGAAGCCAGGCTCGACGACCATATCGTTGTTCAGCAGGAGAGTGTGATCGAATCGGGCGGCGGCGATTCCCGTGTTTGCCGCGCGCGCGAAGGACAGCGCCTCGGCGCTGGCCAACACGCGCAGTTCCGGATACTCGCTGCGCAGCCATTCGACCGTGCCGTCATCGGAACCGTTGTCGCTGACGATCACCTCGGAGGGACAAGTGGCAAGCTCAGGCAGGAGGTTCGGCAGCAGCCGCGAGAGCAGCTGCCGGCCATTGCGCGACGGGATCACGACGGAGATACCGCGCGGAAGGCCTTTTTCGAGAGCCGGCGGCGCGAGCGGAGGCGTGACCTTCCTGACCAGCGCCGCCGCCAGACCCGCCAGCAGCGCGCTCCGGTAAAGCAGCGGACGTCGAAGAGCGGTCGGGTTCAGCAGCCGCCATGCCCACGTGTACACGGTGCCGCCGGGGCGCAGCTCCCAGCGCACGAGATTGCCGCCGCGCCAGGCAAAATGTTTTGCAATGTGCGGCAGCGAGCGCGGACGCAACGCGATGTGGTCGAGATTCTCGTTGTATACGAGCGTTCGCAGCGGCGCGAGCAGAAACGGAACCAGCCGCATCCGCCAGTAAGGCATTCGTGGCTGGCCCAGGAGCGCGGCGACGCGGATACGGCGCCCGCCGATAGTCGACCGAATCAGAGCGATGTTGTCGCGCAACGTGCGTCCGATGTGCCACGGAATCCACTGCCCTCGCGGGGGAGGAAACTCGGCGACGACATACAGCGGCAGTCCGGGGTACAACTGGTCGACCGACTCGAGAAAATCGGGGATCAGGTCCGCGGAACAGGACGCGAAAGCGAGCTTGATGCTCTCGCTCAAATGAGGTCGCAGGGCGACGGCAGGGGGCGGCCGGCCAGGCGCTGATGCCACATGTGGCAGGCCTGGGCAGCGAACGCGGTCGACACGGGATTGGCGAACGGGAGCAGCTCGTGCCCGCGCCGGCCGAAGGCGAAGGCTCCGTCGATGCGGGGATCGTTCGACACGAGCTCGAAGGCGGGGAGCGCCTCAGCTTCGGCCCGCGCTTCGTCTTCAGCCAGGGGAATGCCGACGCTCTCCGCCCAGAGCCGAATCCGCAGCAGTTGCGCGTATACGTCAGAACGGACGAATCCCGGCGCGATATCGGCGAGGTGGCGAGCCACACGCGCCATGCCCGAGCGCAGCGCCTCACGAGCCCCCGCGTGCTCGGGCGCCGGCAGCAGCCCCTCGAGGAAGTAACAGTAAGCGTGCAGCCGGTCCATAGTCTTCTCCGGCGTGCAGTCCGGAAGAAAACTGTCGTGCGTGCGCAGGGCCCCCGCGAGCGCTTCATCGAACGCAGCGCGGAGCCGCGCTTCGCCGGTCGCGACGGCCAGTTCATGCCATGCCAGCGCCGACTTCAGCTGGTAACAGCCGGGCCTTCGCGACCATCGAGGCTCATACGACAGCGCCCTTTTCGCAGGCAGCTGCAGAACAGGATTCGAAACGCCCTCGCACGTGAAGTCAGCGACCATAGACTCGCCGGCCGCGCGGGCGGCGGCAAGCCACCTTTCCTCTCCGCTGACACGCCATAGCGCCAGCAAGCCGCGCGTGATAATACCAGAGTCGAAGAAGTAAGCCAGAGCTTCCGGCGCGTCGCCGTTTACGCCATGTTCGAAGGGGAAAATATGCAGATCGCGGTCCCACGCGTCCTCGACGAGAAAACGCGCGGCTCGGCGCGCGGCGGCGAGATACTCCTCGTCCGTGGTTGTCTGGAAGAGCCAGACGAACGTGCTGACCGCGTAGCCGGTGATTTCCGTCGAGATACGCGCGTTGCGGCGCAGATCGATACGGTAGTAGCGCGCAACCCCGCCGTTGGCTTCCTGAATCCCGGACCGAAAAAACCAGCGGCCGGCCCGTTCGTGCAGACCCCCAGCCAGCATTTGCGAGACTGCCTCAGCCATGTAGCGAAACTATTGATTCTATCATCCAGTCGCGAGGGAGGCCGCCGCCTGTGACGAGTCGCATGTGGTTTTTCACGGTAGTAACAGCGATGGGATGTTTCGCGGATGACTATGCGCCGGTGGGAATCGTGCGCGGCCGTCTCGAAGACGCGCTAACCGCCGGCAGCGGCGAGCTGCGTATACGCACCGCCGGCGACGAGGTCTACAGGTGCCGCTTTGATACTGCTACCTACATAGAGCGGGATGGACAGCGGATCGATGCGCCGGCGCTGCGGGCGGGCGACCCCGTCGAAGTGCTCACGGATCGCAAAGCCGCCGTTCTTTGTTACGCGCGAACGGTCCGGGTTCGCGAGCAGAATGCCGGGATCCCTGCGCGCCCGCGCAATGAGCTTCTCGAATCGTGGTATCCGCGTGGAAACCTGGCCTTCGCGGGTGTCGTGCTGCGGTCGAACCCCGAGCTGATCATCGTTCGTATTCGAGGCGGCGAACAGAAGCTCATTCGCCTCCGACCTGATACGCGCTATTCACGCAATGGCTTGCCCGCGAGCCTGGCGCAACTGGCGCCGAACACGCGAGTGTTCATCCGCGCCGGCCTCAACATTGATCGGGAAGTCGAGGCATATCAGGTGGTTTGGGGAAGAATCGAAGGACCGTAGGGCCCACCCTGAAACGTCCGTCCCTGGCCGGAGTCGAGTAATGGGAGGAAAACCCATATGGGACGGACCGTTATCGGGACCTTTGACACCTGGGAACATGCCGAGCGCGTCGTCGCGGACTTGCTGAACAGTGGTTTTCGGCGGGACGAGGTCAGCCTGATCGCAAATCGCGAGCGGGCGCCGCACATTCAGCCCCTCGAAAGCGTCGGCGGCTCGGGACCAGCCGTGGACGCCGCAGGCAGCGCAGCTATTGGCGGACTCGCGGGTTTTGTGGCGGGCATCGCAGCCCTTGCCATCCCTGGAATCGGGCCCATTATCGCGGCAGGACCGCTGGCGGCGGGGCTGATCGGCGCCACCGTCGGCGCGGCTGCCGGCGGTATTACCGGCGCGCTGAGAAATCACGGCGTCTCCGAAGAAGAAGCCGAGGTCTACTCGGAGGCCCTCCGGCGCGGCGCCACTCTGGTGGCCGTGAACACCTCCGAGGAGAAAATGCTGCATGCCGAGGAGATCATGAACCGCCACGGCGCTGTGGACATCGAGGAACGCGCCGAAACGTGGCGGCAACAGGGCTGGACAGGTACGCCGCGCCAGGCCGGACGGCGGCTCGATCTCGGAGCTGACCCCGGTCATATCGACTTCCAACACGCCGAGCAGGTCGGCCGCACACGCGGTGGAGAGGGCGGCGCGAAGGCCTTCATCTGGTAGTTGGCACGCCAACGCTGGACGGCCTGTTAAGACGGCCTTTTCGCGCCCGCGTGTTAGACTGAAATCTCCAGCACACAAGTGGGCGGCTAGCTCAGCTGGGAGAGCACCACGTTCGCAACGTGGGGGTCGTGGGTTCGAATCCCATGCCGTCCACCATTCACCAAATGTGTCCGGACCGGACACATAGGTAACACTTTGGCGTGAACCCCTCGGCTGAGACAGTTGAAGAGGTTGACACCTCCCGTTCACTGTAAGTTTCTCGACAACATCCATCAAGGTCCCGGTATTGCCGGCAGTAGA
>DASSSG010000195.1:0-6662 GCA_035708545.1 Bryobacteraceae bacterium
TTTCGCCTGCTCCCAGCGCGCGACATATTCGATGTCGCTCGCTCGCACCGTACGGTCGTCCTCGAACCGCAGCATGTTCTCGAGCAGGATTTTGATGGAGTACGGAATCCGCGCAAGGCTGGTGATCCCCTGCTTTTCGAGCGTCTCCAGCCGGAATATCTCGTACTGGCGTTCGTGCACCTTCAGCGTGCCGGCGGCTCCGAAACTGTTCTTCGTCTCCATGGGAACTTACTATTTTAACGAAATGGCGCTTTTTTCACCCGATCGCTGTATATGCATGCTCGATCAGCGTGCGGGCAGGGCCGCTGTAAAGGCATCGATTTCCGCCGGGCTGATGTAGAAGTGCGGTGATACCCGCACCCATCCCTGGCGCGGCGCGGTCATAAAGCCCTGCTCGCGGAGTTGTCGAACGACCATGCGGTGGTCGAGCGAGGGATGCCGGATGCTGACGATCCCGGAACCCGTCTCCGGCGTACGCTCGACCAGGGTTTCATAACCACGCTGTTGCGCGCCTGCCGCAACTGCATCTCCGAGCGCCTGCACGGCCGGGGCGACTCGCTCCACGCCGACTTCCAGCACAAACTCGAGCGCCGCGCGCAGGCCGAAGCACCCGATCGTGTTCAGGGTTCCGCATTCGTAACGGCCGGCGTCAGCGCGCAACGTCATATCTCGTGATGCATAGTCCGCATATCCGGCCACGTTCGTCCAGCCGAACTCCACCGGCTCGATCTCGTCCTGTCGTTCCCGCCGCACATACAGCACTCCGCATCCTTCGGGCCCGAGCATCCACTTGTGGCCATCGGCCGCCAGCGCGTCGATGTTCGCCCGCTGGACATCGAGCGGGAAGGCGCCGATCCCCTGGATGGCATCCACCAGGAGGAAACAACCGCGACGGCGGCAGATCTCGCCGATTCCCTCGATATCGGCCCGGTAGCCGCTCAGGTAGCCGACAAAGCTGACAGCCAGCAGGCGTGCGCCGACGGCTGCCTCGTCAATGCGGTCGAGCTGGGCTCCAGACCGGAGCCATTCGACTTTCACCCCGCGCTCTTCGAGCCGCTTCCACGGGTACAGGTTCGCCGGAAACTCGTCCTCGAAGGCCACGATCTTGTCGCCCGCTCGCCAGGAGGTCCCCGCCGCGACCGTCGCGATTCCTTCCGAGGTGTTCTTCACGATCGCAATCTCCGCCGGAGCCGCTCCGATCAGCCGCGCCGCGGCCGCCCGGACCCCCGCGTAAGCCGCAAGCCACTGGTCGTAATGAGCCGCGCCGTACAGCAGGGCGTCGTCAGCGAGCGCTTTCATCGCGTCCGCGGCGCGCCGGCACAACGGGGCGACCGCTGCGTGGTTGAGATACACGAGCCGGTCAGTAATCGGGAATTCACCTCGGTACCGTTGCCAGAGCGGTTGTGCCGAGGCGCCCCCGGCCGGCTCGTCTCGTATTAAATTGTCGTAACCCACGAACCTGACTATACGTTATGTGTGATGACGGGTTAGCCGTAAGCCGCTGATCTGCCGCAGGATTTCTGTAGCTGGGCAGAGCCGGCCCGCATCATAATAAACTGGGGGACACCCCGAAGCCCTGGGAGTATCCGTATGAACCGCTTGTTTGCCGCAAAGCTCGGTCTGGTCACCGCTCTGGCAGTCGTTGCCGCGCCCCTCGCCAGCCTCGCGCAGGAAACCAAACCTGCCGCCGCTCCGGCCGCCGACAAATCCGAGAAGAAGAACGACAAGAAAAAGAAAAACTCGAAGAAGGATCCCGAAGCTATCGGCGAGCGCGATGTCTCGAAGGGTGTCAATTTCTACTCGATCGAAAAGGAAGTCGCGCTCGGCAAGCAGGTTGCGCAGGAGATCGAGCGTACGGTGAAGATCATCGATGAGCCCGTGATCGCCGAGTACGTGAATCGCGTCGGCCAGAACCTCGTGCGGAACTCGGACGTGAAGGTGCCGGTCAGTATCAAGGTCCTCGACGCCGAAGAAGTGAACGCCATGGCCCTGCCCGGCGGATTCTTCTACGTGAATGCTGGACTGGTTATGAAGGCGGAATCGGAATCCGAGCTCGCCGGCGTAATGGCCCACGAGATCGCGCACATCGCCGCCCGGCACGGAACGCGCCAGGCAACCCGCGGCCAGCTCGTCAACCTCGCGTCTATCCCGCTGATTTTCATGGGCGGCTGGACGGGATACGGCATCCGCCAGGCGGCCAGTATCGCCGTGCCGCTCGGGTTCCTGTCGTTTTCGCGCGGGTTTGAGGCCGAGGCCGATCTGCTCGGGCTGCAATACCTGTACAAGGCCGGCTACGACCCGACGGCCTTCATCGACTTCTTCGAGAAAATCCAGTCCGACGAGAAGAAGAAGCCGGGCACCATGAACAAGCTGTTCTCGTCGCACCCGCTGACCGACGACCGCATCAAGACCGCCCAGAAGAACATTCAGGACATCCTCGAGGCGAAGCCCGAGTATGTCGTTAACACCTCGGAGTTCAATGACGTGAAGGCGCGGCTGCTCGCCATGCATAACCGCAGGAAGAACGATCCAAAGGACCCGAACCGGCCGACGCTCAAGCGCGCGCCCGGCGGCGGCACCAGCCCGATCGAGGACAAAGACGAGAAGAAGAAGGGCGAGAAGGAAGATCCGGACGAGCGTCCGACGCTCAAGCGCCGGCAGTAAACGTCCTCAGAGGCTGTCTGTGAGGCGGGCAGGTCCTGGCGGCCGGCCCGCCTTTCTTATTTCTGCCCACTCGCTCAGCCGAGCAGGTGGCGCACGGCCCGGACCGCCGCGGCCGCGCGCTCGATGTGGTCCATCGTGTTGTATATGTGCGGGCAGAGCCGCAAGCCTCCCGTAGCCGCGCACGCGATTCCAAAACGGCTGTACAGGGCTTCGTAAGCCTGGCGCCCGACGTCGGGTTTGGCCCGAATCACGCATACACCGCCGCTCAGCGCCGGAACGCGCGGCGTCGCGAGAGGCAGGTCGAGCGCGGCAATGCGCTCTTTCAGCACCGACGCGAGCTCCAGCACACGCGCCTCGATCTTCGCGCCGCCGATCGCGTCGCGGAAGTCCGCCGCCGTGCGCAGCGCCGCCAGCCGCGCGTCGTCGCGCTGCCCCAGCGATTCGAATTTGCGCGCGCCGGCGACGTCCGGCTCGGCGTCGTTGCCCCAGCCCGGCGCAACCGTGTTCGGCCAGATCGCGGCGATCCGTTCTTTCCGCACGTAAAGCAAGCCGACCTCGCGCGGCCCCATGAACCACTTGTGCGCGCTGCCGCTCCAGGAATCGCATCCGAGCTCGCGCAGGTTCACGTCCAGCGCGCCCCAGGCCTGCGCCCCGTCGACGTGCACGTGTAGACCCCGGCGGCGGCCGAGTTCGCACAGCTCGCGCACCGGAAGCCGGATCCCGCTTGTGTTCGATAAGTGCGTGATGCTGAGGACGCGAGTCCTCGGCGAGAGAGCGCGCTCGAACGGCGCGATCAGGTCGCTCACGTCCTTCGGGGCGGGAGGCGTCATGACGCGCCGAACCGAGAGACCGAAGCGCGCGGCGCGAACGTCCCACGCGACGTTGTTGGTCGGGTGGTTCTGGTCCCAGATGATGACCTCGTCGCCTGCCTTCAGCGGCACGCCGTTGTTCACGATGTTGTTCGCTTCGCTCGTATTGCGCACCAGCGCGATCTCGTCGGCGGCGACGCCGAGCTGGGCCGCAACACGGGCTCGCGCGTCCTCGAGCATCTTCTCGAACTTGGCCCGGTTCTGGAACCCGCAGTCCATATCGATGTCGCGGGTCAGCTCGGCCACTCGTTCGCTGACGGCCGCCGGCGACGGGCACAAGTTCGCTGCATTCATGGGAACGTGCTGTTCTGTGAAGGCGAAGTGGCTGCGGACCAGCGCCCAGTAAGGTTCGGCCTGGACGGTGGCGGCGCGTAACTGCAGCGCGGCGACCCCGGGACCAAGCGAGTGCAGAAAAACGCGGCGGGACTCGAGCAAAGCCATACCGTCCTCCGTGGGACTCAACGAGAATAGCGCATTCTGCGCGTCTCGGCCGCCGGCTGGCCGGTCGTTGGGTGTGGCACACACGGGCGGGGGCCGGTACCCTCACTCGGGGTGAAAAAATTACCACCCTCAAATGAACCGGAGAATTCTGCCTGGAATTATTTACATACTCATCGTACTTTCGATACTGTAACCAAGGGGCTCGCATGCAGCAGGTTGTTGAACAGGTGGTTTGCGTTCACGCAGGTTGGGACGAGTTGCTGGCGGCAGTTCGAGCGGGAGATATCCAGCCGGGCCTCACGCTCCAGGAACGCCTGCAGCCCAGCATTCGCGTGCTCCTGGCCCGTAAATCCCTGCGTGATTCCGAGGATAAGGTGATGGCGGAGGTGCTGGCCAGTGTGATCGCGGCCGTTCGTGCCGGTCAGATCCAGACTGCTGCCGAGCTTGCGCGGGCGACTCGGCTCGCCATTGAGGAGCGGGTGGCGCCGCGGCGCTCTGCTGTACGGGAAACCTCGTCGGCGAATCCCAGTGCCGCGCTGGAGACCCATCTCTCCGCCCGCGAGCGCGACATGCTGCGCCGCTTCTACGTGCTGGCGCAGGAGCCCGCGGACATCTGCCGCGCGATGGGCGTGAGCATGGAAGAGTTCACCCGAGCCAAATCGCTGGCGCGAGCGGCGATCGCCGTTAGTCTGGCCGCGCGCCGCAAGACCGGCACAGCCTGCGCGTGAAAGGCGCGCGCTCCGCAGGAGCGGGGGTTCTGCGGCGAGTCCGGATGCTATCCTGACGTCGTAGGGCCGGTAGCTCAGCGGTAGAGCATCTGACTTTTAATCAGAGGGTCGCGGGTTCGACCCCCGCCCGGCTCACCAGTTCTCCTCATTGATTCTGAAAGGCTTGCAGATGGTCCGAGAGCCTACGTGACCGTTGCGTGACGGTCTGTTCGCTCGATGCGGATTATGCTGAGAGTCGTTCCGAGGCACCTCAAATCGTGCGGCGAGAGTTCAGAGTCGAGGCCATGTCCCGCTAACCAACGCCGGAAGTGTCCGCTGTGGGTGAAAGGGACGCTGAACGGAAAGCTCATTCGCCGTTCCCTCGATACGACCAATTGGAACGTGGCGTCACAGCGGCCTCGATTCCACAGCCCCGGCCCTCGATCACAATTTCTGAAGCCGTCGAGCGTTTCCTCGCTGATCTGACTGCACGAGAGCTACGCCCTGCCTCCATCAAGAAACACCGGGTGCTGTTGTCGAGACAACCCCGCCCCGAGGAATCACCCGAGAGTTGTTCCCCGAGCCTCATCGCCTTCGCCGCTCAACGAGGATTTTCGGTGCTCTCGGAACTGACGGCAAGTGACTTGACTGACTTCCGGCAGTTGTGGAAGGACCGGGGCTATCGAAGGTCAAGAAGTCGGAGAGGCTGAAGTCATTTTTCAAGCACGCCGTGGCCGCTGGTTGGATAGCCGAAAATCCGGCCCTATATCTGAAGCCGCCGAAGGCCGACCATCCCGGGGTTGTCGCCTTCACCACCGATGAAGTGCATCGGATTGTTGCGGCGTGTGCCGACGAAAGGCTTCGGCTGTTCGTTCTCGTACTCCGTTTCACGGGCCTCGCCATTGCGGATGCCGTACAGCTAAAGCCCGAACGCATACATGGCAATCACCTGTTGCTCCGCAGGACGAAGACAGGTCGGCCTGTGTTTATTCTTCTCCCGGACTTTCTCGTCCGGGCGCTTTTGAGCCTTCCCGTACACGGAGGCGGGTACCTCTTCTGGAACCGCCACGGCGACTCTGATGTTCAGACAGCGACAGGCAACATGCGTCGGTCGCTACGGCGGGTCTTCCGAGCCGTTGGGCTGACCGATGCACACCCAACACCGTTTCCGCCACTACTTCGTCAAACAGCACCTTGAGCACGATGTTTCGCTGGAAACCATCGCCGACTTGCTCGGAAATTCCGTCAGGATTGTGGAGAAGCACTACGCTAACTGGCTTCCATCGAGGCAGAGAAAACTCATGAAGCCGTAAAGAGAACTTGGAAAGACGACGAGCCAGCTGCTCGATATGGCTGACCGGGGCCGACTCTGGCCGACCCCATTAGGCTGGTCAAGAGTTACACGCTATACAGATAGGCTTGCAACAGGTCCGCTGGATCGCCACCTTCTCCCCGGTTGTCACATTCTTCGGTCAACTGCCTCATCCGCTCCTGAAACCTCCGGCGACGTTCTGGGTCTTTCCAAACAGGCAACCTGCCCATCCATTTTGGGACGGCTTTAGTCGAGTTACTAACATCAGTGCTTGCAATCATAAGTAGTATTCGTTGAAGCGTGCCTGAAATCAGGCCGCTATTCAAGTTTACGACGGAACTGTTTTCTGTCAACCCGGCGACTCTGCAACCTGCGCCCGGAGCATCCGTCAGGTTGACAGATTCCGAATCGGTGGGACAATGGCTACATCCACGTCGGCGTTAAAAAACCGGCCTGTATAAGTACATGTGATGGCCTGTGCAGAGTGTCACGTCTGCGAGGATGGAGGCACGATCCAGAGCCAACGAGATTGGCTTCAGTAGCGGGTGACCAACAGGTTCGGTCGAGTAAAGTCCTGAAGGGCGCCTTGAGCCGTCAGGCAGGGTGATTGGGAAACCAATCTTGGGTGTATCCACACAAGCTCAGTGGACCCGGCTCCGTCATGGACGA
>DASSSG010000196.1:0-2169 GCA_035708545.1 Bryobacteraceae bacterium
GACGGAGCGCGCGACCTGGCGTGACTTCGCAGGATACTTCGCCCGCCTGCTCGAGCAGGGCGTTTCGACGAACATCGGCAGCTATGTGGGGTCGGGCCAGATCTGGAACTACGTTCGCGGGCCGCGGGCCGGACCGCCGACGCCCGCCGAGCTTGCCGCCATGCTCGAGCAGGTACGCATCGCGATGCGTCAGGGCGCGCTCGGTGTCGCGAGTTCGCTCAGCGGACCGCCCGGAGCGTGGATCGACACGGACACGCTGGTCGCAATGTGCGAGATCGCGGGCGAACATGGCGGCCGCTATTCCACGCACATGCGCACAGAAGGTCAGGGTGTGTTCGAAGCAGTAACGGAGGCGATCAACATCGGCCGGCGGGCGCGTGTGCCCGTGGACATCATTCACCTGAAGATCGCCGAGCACAAGCTGTGGGGGCAGATGCCCGAGCTGGTGGCGTCGATCGCGGCAGCACGGGCCGCGGGTCAGGACGTGGAATCGAACGTCTACCCCTACCGCGCGGGGCAGAACAACCTGTCATCCATCATTCCTCCGTGGGCGCAGGAGGGCGGGTCGAAGGCGATGATCGCGCGGCTGAAGGATACGGCGCTGCGGCCGCGGCTCGAGGCCGAGATCCGCAACGGCATTCCAGGTTCGAACTGGTACAACCACTACACGGCAACCGGCGGGTGGGAGGGCATGCTGCTGGTCTCGTTCTCGAACCCGAAATACAAACAGTTCACGGGCAAGCGCATGAGCGAAGTGATCCAGGCGCTCGGACGGCCGCCGCTCGATGTGCTTTTCGAGCTGTTAACGGAAAATGACGGCTCGGTCCCGACGGTCTACTTCCACCATTCGGAAGAGGACATGCGGTATGCGCTGCGGCAACCGTGGGTCTCAATCGGTTCCGATGGAACGGCGGTGAAGACGGACGGCCCGCTCGCCGCGGGCAATCCGCACCCGCGGTACTACGGAACGTTTCCGCGCGTTCTCGGCCGCTACGTGCGCGAGGAGCGGGTGCTGCCGCTCGAAGAGGCGATCCGGAAGATGACATCGGCGAATGCGGCGAAGACCGGCCAGTGGGATCGCGGATTATTGCGGCCCGGCATGTGGGCGGACGTCACCATCTTCAATCCCGAAACGGTCATCGATCATGCAACCTACGAGCAGCCGCATCAGTACTCATCGGGGATCGAATACGTGATTGTGCACGGGAAGCTCGTGCTCGATCGGGGGAAACACACGGGGGCGCGGCCGGGGGTGATTCTTTACGGGCCGGGGTACGGGCGGTGAGATTCAGGAACGCTCTTCCTGGATTGCCTCGAGTTCGGCCAGGGCTTCGAGGTCCCGCGGACGGCCGGCAGCGCGTTTGGTATTGATGAGCTGAGGCAGACTGAGACACAGGCAGCGCGTGTCGAACACCTGCAATCCGATCGCATCGGGCGCGAGATCCTCATAGGCGCCGCCGCCCGGAATGGCGCCGAACAGATCGATGTCACCGAGCGTGGTCGTCAAAGTGAAATTCAATCCGCGGAGTAATGTCGCGCGGTCCCACTGGAAGGGGAGCCCGGGCGGCGCTCCCCGCAAATACGGCTTACAATCGGCGAGCGCTGCGACGACACGATCGATATTCGCCGGCGACCTCTGGTAGATCACATCGACATCCTGCGTCAGCCTGGCTGAGCCATGTGCAACAGCGGCGGCTCCGCCGATCACAATGAAAGCGACTTCGTGTTCCGTCAGGCGCGCAAGCAGGGCGTCGAATCCGATCACTGGCCCTTCGACAGCGCTTCGCGGCCCGCGCGCCGCAGTTCTTCGGCGAACCGAGCATGCGCCATAGCTTTGCGGAAGCGTTCCTCGACCGTGAGTTTCAGGTTTTCGCGGATGAGCGTCCGGTCGATGTGTTTCTTGTACGCTTCGACGACGGGATCCGGGTCGTGCTCTCGATCCGTGGGCACACCCTGATTCTACGCTCCAGGGCCGATCAGGGCACTTCGTTGTATTCGCGGGCGGCGGACTCGCCCAACGCGGTCAGCGGGTTCGTGGACGCCTTCGACTGGCTCTCGGCGCCGCGGCGCGCCTCGGCGCCGATGCCGCCGGGGTCCGGCAGCATGCGGTTGGCAAGCTCGAGAAGGCCGGTGCTGAATTCGGGGAAGAGCGCGTCGAGTTTTGCTGCG
>DASSSG010000197.1:0-3720 GCA_035708545.1 Bryobacteraceae bacterium
GACGACCGCGGCTATTTCCCGCCATATGAGTGCGCCCTGGTCGTTCGAGAGGACACGCTTTCGCGCCACCAGCAGTTGCGAGCGGCGCTCGACGAGTTGTCCGGCCGCATTTCCAGCCGCGAGATGCGGCGCATGAACGCCGCCGTTGACATACACCATGAATCAGCCGTCGAAGTCGCGCGCCGGTTTCTGGCCGAACTTCGTCACAGGGAGCCGTGACAGACTCGGCTAACCGAAACCATAGTAGATCGTCTACCGGGACGGTCGAGGAATCGCAATGGGAGCGGCTGGCGTGTGCGATCGCCCGTGTTATGAAACCCGCCGAGGAGGCTCAGTAGATGTTCTGGCGAACACGCCGGAGTGTGGAACAAGAAGTGGAGCGCGAGATCCGAGCGCACCTGGAGCTCGAAGCCGAAGAGAATCCGGACGGCGCGCGGCGGAAGTTCGGCAATATCGCGCAGACCATCGAGACGACTGGCGAAGTGTGGCTGCCAACCAGCCTCGAACGCCTCTGGCAGGATGCTCGCTTCGCGGTCCGCAACATGCGGAAGTCGCCCGTCTACGCGTCTGTCGCGATCCTCACCCTCGCGCTGGGCATCGGAGCAAACTCGGCGATCTTCAGCGTTGTAAATGGCGTGCTCCTGAAGCCGCTGCCCTATCGCGATCCCGATCGTCTCGTCACACTCCTTTTCCCGGGTCAGGGACCCATCGCCCCCGCCGACCTCATCGCCTATCGTCAACAAACCAGGAGCTTCGAAACCATCGAAGGCGCTGTCGGCTGGACAGCGACACTGACGGGCCGCGATCGCCCAGAGCACATCCCCGGTCTTCAGATAAGCGAGGGCACGTTCCGCATGCTCGGCACACAGGCGATGCATGGCCGGACACCGCTCGCCAACGAGTTCCAACCCGGGCACGATCGCGTCGTCGTGCTCAGTCATCAGCTCTGGCTGCGCCGCTTCGGAGGCGATCGCGCCATCGTCGGCCAGTCGATTACGCTCAACGGCGCTTCCTACACGGTCACCGGCATCATGCCGCCCGATTTCCAGTGGATGCCGTTCTGGATTACGCGCGCCGAGATGTGGTCGCCCCTTACCCTGGCCGACAAGGCCACGAATCACCTCGGCATGGTTCGGGCCGTCGCCCGTCTCCGGGAGGGCGCCACGCTCGCATCGGCACAGGCCGAAATGGACGCGGTCTGCCGCCGTCTGGCCGAACTGTGGCCGCGCACGAACGCGGGCTTCACGGTTATTGTCGAGCCACTCAGGAACAACGTCGTCGGCGACGTCGAAACCGCGCTCCTCGTCCTCGCCGGAGCAGTCGGTTTCGTGCTGCTCATCGCCTGCGCGAACATAGCGAATCTCGCTCTCGCCCGTGCCGCCGAGCGGCAGAAAGAAGTTGCCATTCGAGTCGCGATCGGCGCCGCGTGGTCGCGTGTTTTCCGCCAATTCCTGACGGAGAGCCTGCTGCTTGCCGTGGCCGGCGGCACGCTCGGCCTGCTCCTCGCCGGCTGGGGTGTCGACGCGCTCAAGGCGGCGGTCCGAGAAGGATCGGGACAATTCGCGACGCGCCTTCCGCGACTTGACGCGATCGGTGTCGATCCGGCAGCGCTGGGCTGCACCGCCGTGCTTTCAATCGTCACCGGCGTGCTCTTTGGCCTTGCACCGGCGCTGCAAGCTACCCGTTGCCCCATCAACGACAATCTCAAAGAGGGCGGCCGCGCCGCCTCAGAAGGTCGCGGTGGCACTTCTTTTCGCAGCGCGCTGATCGTGGCTCAGGTCGCTGTTTGCATCATTCTCCTCGCGGGCGCGGGACTGCTGCTCCGCAGCTTTCTCGGCCTGCGCGCGATCGAGCCCGGATTCGACCCGCACAACGTGCTGGCGATGTCGGTCTCCGTCGCCGGTCAGAAGCAATACACCGGCGCTGCCCGCGAAGCGTTCTATACCAGGGTGGTCGAAGAAGTCCGACGCGTGCCGGGTATCAGCTCTGCGGCGCTCATCAACCATCTGCCGATCGGCGGTGATATGTGGACGTTCCGCGTCTTCGCCGAGGGTCGGCCGCTCCCCGAGCCCGGTCAGGATATTGGCGCTCGCTACCGCGTCTGCGACCCGGGCTACCTGCCCACCATGCGCATTCCGTTGCTGCAGGGTAGAAACCTTAACGATCACGATGGCCCCAAATCGCCGCGGGTTGCAATCGTCAATGAGAAGCTCGCAAAACAACTCTGGCCAGGGCAGAGCGCCATCGGAAAGCGCTTCACCTCCGATGATCCACGCGAAACCCGCGAGCCCGCGTGGCTCACCGTTGTCGGCGTGGTTCCGTCGGTGAAGCAGCACAGCTGGACTGCCGACGCAGCCGGCGAATATTATGTCGCGCTTCGCCAGCAGGAGCAAATGCTCGCGAGCACGCACCCGTGGCAGTCGTATATCACTTTAGTCGCGCGCACGGCGGCTGAGCCTTTGAGCACCGCGAGCGCCGTCCGCAGCGCTATCTGGTCGCTGAACGGAAACGCGGCGATCGCCGAGGTCCGCTCGCTCGAGCAGGTAATCGCGACCGCCCTCTGGCAGGACCGTCTGCAGACGCTGATGCTCGCCGTCTTTGCCGCTTTCGCGGTGTTGCTCGCCGCGATCGGTATCTACGGGGTGACGGCGTACTCGGTCGCCCGCCGTACACAAGAAATCGGGATCCGAATGGCACTGGGCGCAGGCCGCGCGGCGGTGCTCTGGATGGTGCTTCGCCGCAGCTTCGTGCTGATGCTGGCCGGCGTCACGGCCGGCCTGGCGATCGCGCTTGCGCTCACCCGCTGGCTGGCTACGATGCTCTACGGCGTTACGCCGACGGACCCGATTACCTTCGCCGCGATTCCCATAATCATGGCCGCTGTCGCATTGATCGCGAGCCTGCTGCCTGCACGGCGTGCCAGCTCGGTCGATCCCGCCACCGCGCTCCGCTGCTGACGAAAAGCTACTCGCCGCTGTGCTCGCTTGCGGAGATGCGCAGAAAACCATCCACGATGGTGAGCAGGTTCTGGGCGGAATCGCGGATCCGCACCGCGCATTCGCGCTGCGCAGGCTCGAGATGGGTAGCCAGCAGCAGGTCACTGATGCCGCTGATGCCGATGATCGGCGTTCGAATCTCTTCGGCAATGCTCGTGAGCAGATCCATTCGCGGGGCTGAGAGCTCGTTGTCGGTCAACGTCTCCATAAGACGCAGGTGCTGCCGCTCGAGCCCGGCCGAGTACTCGCGAATCTTGCTTCGCGCTTCAACGCGCTCCGTCACGTCCCGCCAGCTCAGCACCACGCCACCGATCACCGGGTTATAGATCAGGTTTCGCCCCGTCACTTCCATGGTTCGCCAGCCTCCGTTCCTGTGCCGGACACGGAATTCCGCGGCCATGGATCTTCTATATCTCGTGAGCAAATCGTTCAACTCGCGCCGGATGGCCGGCAGGTCATCGGGATGGACGTGCTCGAGTGCGTTGGCGCCCGTGCGTTCATCAGGCCGGTAGCCAAGCACACGCTCGATGGACGGAGTTACATAGGAAATCGTGCCATCCGGCAGCACGATCGTGATGACATCCGTCGTGCTCTCGAGCAGCGAACGTAATCGCCATTCGCTGGCGCGCAGCTTCTGTTCTGCGGCATACTGCTCGTGAATGTTCTCGCACAATCCGAGAAAGTGCGATGGCTTTCCCGTTGCGTCGCGTATCAGCGAGACCGT
>DASSSG010000198.1:0-7382 GCA_035708545.1 Bryobacteraceae bacterium
TTCGCAGTGGAAGATGAAGTGCGTCCGCTGCTTCCTCATCCGTGAGGCCCAGGAAGTATTTCAATTCCACAATTGCGCACCAGTCAGCGTGGCTCTGCTCGAGACTGTCTAACAATCGATCGATAGCAAGCGCCTCTTCGAACTGCTCCTGCTTTGCCCCGAGTAACTCCACATTCTTACTTGTCCGGGCTCGTGGCTTTAGCGTCAGTGCGCGACCGTAGTCAACCAGAAGCCGCCGCATAATGCGTGCCGCAATCGCGAAGAAATGACGCCTGTTCTCCCAGTCTCTCTCGCGTGCGTCGAGTAGCCGCAGGTAAGCTTCGTTCAGCAGCGCAGTCGGCTGAAGCGTGTGCCCGGCGCGCTCCTTTCGCATTAGCTGCTGCGCTATTTTGTGTAGTTCGGGCAGGACAATATGAAACAGCTTGTTTTCAACACACCGGTCGCCCGAGCTCCAGGCCCGAAGCAATCGCGTTACTTCCCCGGCCGCCGATTCCATTGGCTTCCTGCAGGGCGCGAGGTATTCTATCACGGTCGTTTCGCCGTGACATCGCTGAGCGACTGACAGCAACATCGGCATGGACCCTTCGATGGCTTAAAGCGGAAGACAGGAATAGAGTCCGCCAACAATTTTGTGGCGGCCAATCACCGACTGTCGGCGCCGATAGCCACCAACTTGTGGCTCGTGTGGGAAGCGCGAGTTGGCACCGTCGCAGCGATCGAGAATGCCGGCCGGAGCGTGCACGTGGACCATCTCGGCTTTGACGGATAGCCGGCTCTGCGCTGCGCCTGAAGCTGTTGTCCGCCCAGCGCGCGAGAAGTGTTCGCTTGCTCACGGCCCCTCTGGTCGCAGCCCGCCGCGCTGCTCGTGGCGCGGAGCGCCGGACGCTCGGCAACTGGCAGTTAAAAGGAGGTGAGTTTCCATGTTTCGTCGCGTTCTCGTTGGCGACAACGAGCGTGTTGTCGTCATTTCAAAGCGCCGGTTCCGCGAGATTCTCGGCCTGGCACCTGCTGGCTGTGGACGCTGGGCCGCAGCACCGAACTCGAGTACCACAACGTGCGAAAGGTCGCGTTCACGAGCGAGTGGACCGATTACAACGCGAAGGAGAGGCCGGATATCGCTGCTCGGTTGTTCACCTCGGTTGAGACCACAAAGCGCGTGCTCTTCTTCCGCGCCCGGTGACGGTCACGGCGGAGCTGTTCGTGGTGACACCTCTTGTCGAGGTCATCGAAGCACGTATGCAGACGCTCGAGAAGATCGCCGAAAATGTGGAGAAGATCACCATTGTCGGCGGGCTCGACCGGTTGCTCGAGCGGACGGTGACACTGCGCACGGAGTAAAGCGTTGCTGTCCGGCCGTGCACGACGGGTGCGGCCGGGCAGCCGCGCTGGCCAGCGCGCACCCTCATTTGATTACATGCCGTTAGGTTTGATTACACGCCGCTGGTGTAGTGCGTCAAGCACAATGACCTTTTATCGGGCGCGCTTGACCTTTTCGAGAATGTCCTGGCCGAGGCCGTCCAGATGAAGGGCTTCGGCCGCTCGTTATGACGATCGACATAGTGGTCGATAGCCGTAATAAGTTCCTCGACATCCCGGAAGACTCCGCGACAAATCCGGTTCCGAGTCAGATCACGAAAGAAGCGCTCGACCATGTTGAGCCATGAGGCACCGGTCGGAGTGAAGTGGATATGGAAGAGTGGATGCCGTTTGAGCCAGCGCTGTCTTCGGGTGCTTGCAATCAGATGCGGCTTGAGGCCGTGCGCGTGCCAGATTCTGCGGATGCTCGCCTCACTGAGGCCAACCGCCGCCGCCATTGTGCGCGTACTCCAGTGCGTGGCGTTCGCCGGCTTTTCCTGTGTCGTCTTCCGCACAACCTGTTGTGCCACGGCAGGGGTGATGGTGGGCGTACGCCCGGGTCGCGGCGCATCCTTCTCCGAGCTTGGAGACCACCCGCGAGAAACCGCGCGCGCCAGCGTGCGGCCTTTTGGGGCGTAATCTTCAGCTCCCCGGCAATTTCCCTGTTCTGCTTGCCGGCGGCGGCGAGCAGGACAATGCGTGAACGCTCCACCATGCGCGCTGGCAGCGATCGTGCGCGTGCCCGCTGTTCCAATATCTCGCGCTGTTCCGAGTTCAGCTGCACGGGACGAGCAATGCGCATCGGGCCTCTCATTGTAGAGACGACGCGCAAGTCCATAATGGTATTTCTGACGCACTATACCAGGTTCTAAACACGATGCAGAGCGGCCGCTGCCCAACTCACGGCGATAATTAGACTATGGCCGCGCGCAGGGATCAGCCATTTCGCATCGGTTTGGTGCAGATGACGTGCTCGACAAACCCCAACGAAAATCTCGAGAAGGCTCTGGTCAAAATCGGCGAGGCGGCGGGCGCGGGAGCGCAGGTCGTGTGCCTCCAGGAGTTGTTTCGATCGCAGTATTTCTGCCGTGAGGAGAACGCGGATCTGTTCGATCTTGCGGAGCCGGTGCCCGGACCTTCGACAGATGCGATCGGACGAGTCGCACGCGAGAACAAGGTAGCTGTCGTTGCGTCCTTATTTGAACGCCGCGCGCCGGGCCTGTACCACAATACCGCGGCAATGATCGATGCGGATGGATCGATTCTCGGTGTGTATCGCAAGATGCATATCCCCGACGACCCGCTTTATTACGAGAAGTTTTATTTCACGCCGGGAGATACGGGATTCCTGAACTTCGATACGCGGTATGGGCGGATCGGGACGCTCGTGTGCTGGGACCAGTGGTATCCCGAGGGGGCTCGACTTACGGCTCTGCAGGGGGCTGCGGTGCTGTTCTATCCAACGGCGATCGGATGGCATCCAGCGGAGAAAGAGCAGTACGGAGCAGCGCAACTCGACGCGTGGCGGACTATTCAGCGGGCGCATGCGATTGCAAACGGAATTTACGTGTGCGCGGTGAATCGGACGGGGTTCGAGGGAACTCCGGAGGCCGGGCTGGAGTTCTGGGGGTCTTCCTTCGTCGCGGATCCGTTTGGGCAGGTGATCGCGCAGGCTGCGGTCGACAAAGAGGAGATACTCGTGGCAGAGTGCGATCCTCACCGCATGGATGAGGTACGGAGGAACTGGCCCTTTCTGCGAGATCGCCGGATCGATGCCTACGGGCCGCTGACGAATCGATGGATCGGATAACTGCCGGCTCAGGCGGGTATCGGATGCCCGCGGAATGGGAGCCGCACGAAGGGACGTGGATTGCCTGGCCGCACGAAGAAACGGACTGGCCCGGCAAGTTCGAAGCGGTGCCGTGGGTCTACTGCGAGTTCGTGCGGCAACTCAGCCGGGTGGAACGCGTCCATATTCTCGTCAGCGACGAATCGCGCACACGCGACATGCTTATCAAGAGCGGCTCGCGCATGGACGCGGTCGATCTGATCCCCTGCCGCACGGATCGCAGCTGGGCGCGCGATTACTGCCCCATCTTCGTCAGGGATTCGGCGGGACGCATGCTCATGACTGACTGGCGCTTCAACGGGTGGGCCCGGTACGACAACTGGGAGCACGATGATGCCGTGCCGTCATATCTAGCGCAGCGGCTCGGTATGCACGCATTGCGGCCGGAGCACAATGGACGCCGCGTCGTGCTCGAGGGCGGCAGCATCGACGTCAACGGACGGGGGTTGCTGCTGACGACCGAAGAGTGTCTGCTGAGCCCGATCCAGCAACGCAACCCGCGTTTTTCACGCGAGGATTACGAGGCGATCTTCGCGCACTGGCTCGGCATCAGCGAGACAATCTGGCTGCATCATGGCATCGCCGGCGACGACACGCACGGCCATATCGACGATCTCGCGCGATTTGTCGATACCGAAACCGTAGCCCTGGCCGTCGAGCGCGATCCGAGTGAAATCAATTACGAGCCGCTCCAGGAGAATCTTCGCCTGCTGCGCGCGCAACCGTTACGCGTGGTGGAGCTGCCCATGCCCGAGCCCGTCTGCTTCGACGGGCAGCGGCTGCCCGCAAGTTATGCGAATTTCTACATCGCAAACGACGCTGTGCTGGTACCGACGTTTAACGACCCCAACGATCGGCTCGCACTGAACACCCTGGCCGAGGTCTTTCCCGGGCGTAAAGTGATCGGCATCGGTTCGGCCGATCTCGTGCTCGGCCTCGGCACGCTGCACTGCATGACGCAGCAGCAGCCCGCGTGATCGCGCGCTAAACTCACGTGAGTGGACAGGCCCGAGCAGTTCATGCTGCGCGCCATCGCACTCTCGGTCGAAAACGTCCGCAAAGGACGCGGCGGCCCGTTCGGCGCGGTTGTGGTGAAGGACAGCACTATCATCGCGGAAGGCACCAATCTCGTGACATCGACGAATGATCCCACCGCACATGCCGAGATCGTCGCTATCCGGGCGGCCTGTGCGGCGCTTGGGACCTTTCAGCTCGAGGGCTGCGAAGTCTTTACAAGCTGCGAACCGTGTCCGATGTGCCTCGGCGCGCTCTACTGGGCGCGACCGGCGAAGATCTGGTATGCGGGCACGCACAAGGATGCGGCGGCCTCGGGCTTCGATGATTCCTTCATTTACCAGCAGACGCGGCTGCCCGCAGCCGAGAGAGCCATCCCTATGGTGCAATTGCTGCATGAGGACGCTCTCGGCGCCTTCCGCGAATGGCGTGAGAGCTCGATCAAGGTTCCTTACTGAAGGAGTTCAGGCGTGCACGACGTTCTCGCGATCCTGCTGGCCGGCGGCGCAGGCGAGCGGCTTTACCCGCTGACGCGCAATACCGCCAAACCCGCGGTGAGCTTCGGCGGCGCATACCGCATCATTGATTTCACCCTCTCGAACTGCATCAACTCCGAGCTGCGGCGGGTTTTCATCCTGACACAGTACAAGTCACTCGAGCTGATCCGGCAATTGCGCGATGCATGGAACTTCCTGCCCGGGGAGCTGGGCGAGTTCATCGAAGTAATCCCGCCGATGAAGCGCGTACACGAGGACTGGTATCTGGGTACCGCTGACGCTGTGTATCAGAACCTCGAGAGCATCGAGGCGGAGGGCTCGCGCGAGACGCTTATTCTCGGGGGCGATCACATCTACAAGATGGATTACAAGGAGATGTTCGAGTGGCATCGCAGCCAGAGCGCCGAGATCACAATCGCGACTTTGCAGGTGCCGCCTGCAGAGGCGCACCGCTTCGGCATCGCAAAAATCGAGCGCGATTACCGTATTACCGGCTTCGAGGAGAAACCAAAGCACGGAAGTCCCGTCAGGTCGGTGTTCAACCCCGACATGGTCAGCGCCTCGATGGGCATTTACATTTTCGAGACGCACATCCTCAATCAGGTGGTGCGGGAGGATGCCGCGTGCCCGCACTCCTCGCATGACTTCGGCAGGGACGTGCTGCCGGCGTGCATCGACCGCTTCCGGGCAGTTGCGTATGACTTCCATGACCTGAACGACAAGAAGGCTCGTTACTGGCGAGACGTGGGCACATTGGATGCGTACTTCGATGCCAACATGGACCTGGTCTCTGTAATTCCGGAATTCAACCTCTACGACCAGCGCTGGCCGGTGCGGACGCGTCCTGTTCAGCAACCCCCGGCCAAGTTCGTGTTTGCGCAGGAAGGCCGCCGGATGGGGGTGGCCATCGATTCGATCGTGTCGCCGGGATGCATCGTGTCGGGCGGACGCGTGGTGCACAGCGTGCTCTCGCCCGGCGTGCGCGTCAACAGTTACTGCGAGATTGAGTCATGCATTCTCATGGGTGGCGTAGAGGTCGGAAGATACAGCCGGCTGCGTAACGTGATCGTCGACACGAATGTACACATCCCGGACCACACCGTGATCGGCTTCGACCCCGCGGCAGACAGGGCCAGCGGCCATACGGTCACAGAGGGCGGGGTCGTCGTAGTCGCTTCAGTATAGGCCAGCTGCCTGCGCGCTTGTGCACGATACCACGGCGGAAGCGCAACGGCACCGGATTGCTGTGCTCATGCAACGCGCCGGTGATCGGGATTCAGCGATGGATGGAGCCGTGCCGCGACCTGCTTAAGAGATGCGGCGGGCGCGAACACCCGCCGCAATCCAAGAAGGAATGCTTACTGAGCGGGAACGCCGCAACTGCTTATACACGCGCGAGCGGCAGCCACGGCAGCGTCGATGCACGCTTTGTTGCCCTGACAGGACCGGATACGCTGGGCGAACGACAGCGCGCAGCTGCGGATGCAGGTTGCGTCCGGTGGATCCGGCGCCGGCGTCGAGAAGCTGACTCCGGCGACTCCCAATGCGAGCACCGCGAATACGATTGCAGTCCCAATGGCTTTTCTGACGTAGTGCATTGGCACCTCCAATTTGCGAGTCCCAACATAGAACTAAGTGTGTAATCTGACAAGGGCATAAATTGTCATAGTAGTAGATTAGTTGTATTACTCCAGGGAACCTGGGCTGCAATTCACATTACGGTCTGAAACTCGGCAAGCCTGCGCGGACCAGGCTTCGGCCTGCCCCGCCAGCGTGCTCAGCTGAGGCAAGGGAGCCCTCAGCGCCGATGAACATGGAGGGCCAGGTCCTCGGGTTTCGATATACTGTTAGGATTCATGCAGTTCCTGCGTTTTGCCGCGCTGGCGGTGCTGGCCAGCTCGTGCCTGTTTGCCGCCACATTTGGAACGGTGGTGCCAGTGATCGGCGGCGCTGGAGACCTCGTCCTCGACGAAAGTCGCGATCGCCTTTACCTCATCAACACGAACCAGAACCGGATCGAAGTATATTCGGTCGCAGACCGCCGCCCGCCAGCTTTGACCGGCGAGATAGACACGGGCCGGCAACCGCTCGCCGCAGCCCTCTCCCGCGACGGCAAATATCTTTATGTTGCCGCCTATGAAGCGTCGGCTCTGAATATCGTCGATCTTGATGCGCTGACCGTACAGGAATCGGTCAGGCTGCCGGCGAGACCCGAAGGGGTGGCGGTCGGAGCTGACGAGCGCGTCCTTGTTTCCACAATCGGTACCGGCGCCAACAACGCGGCCAACGTGCTGCTGATCTTCGATCCGCGACCCGATGCCGCGCAGCGGCTGACGGCCGTTCCGGTCACGCCACCGCCTCCCGCGATCCCGCAGGTGGGGCAGACGACACCGCGGCCAGTGCTCCCTTCGCGCAGCTATCTTCAGGCCAGCCCGGACGGCAGCATCATCATAGGCGTGAATCTCCCGAATGCGGCGCAACGGGTCGTGTTCGTGTACGAGGCCGCCTCCGGAACAGTGCTCGCGAGCCGCACGGTTGCGTCGATATCGAATGTCCTTTCCGTCTCGCCGGACAATACGCGGTTCATGAGCGGCCTGACCCTGTTCGACGCCCGAACTTTGGAGGTTCTTGCCCAGCAAAACGCCGCGAACGCACCATATCCGGTA
>DASSSG010000199.1:0-5964 GCA_035708545.1 Bryobacteraceae bacterium
GTGCGCATCCTTGACGACGAGGGCAGCGAGCTAACATAGAGCAACGGAGGGAAGCTCTTTTGCAGCGTAAGCTTGCCTGCCTTTGCCTGCTGGCGGCGTTCAGGCTCAGCTACGCGGCAGCGCCGGATTTCGCGAGCACCGTCTTCCCGGTTCTCGATAGAGCCGGCTGTGGCGGCTGTCATAACCCGGACGGCATCGCGGCCGGCACGCGCCTTCAGTTCCCCGAACGCGAGGCCCGCAAAGCTGCCCTCGAGCGGTTTGGGCGCTCGCTGCAGCGGCTGGTGAACAGATCGGACCCGGATAACTCCCTCCTGCTGCTCAAGCCCACACTGCGCACGTCCCACGCCGGCGGCAGGCGCATCGTGCCTGGCACTGCCGATGAAACGGCGCTGCGGAGTTGGGTGCGATATCTCGCGACGCAGGAAGCCGAAGCCGCACCGGAGCCTGTGTCCACGGACGATTCGGCCCCGCAGCGGCCCGTGCTTCGCCGCCTCACACACGTGCAGTACAACAACACCGTCCGCGACCTGCTCGGCGATGACAGCAACATCGCCACACAGTTCCCGCCCGAGGATTTCGTTCACGGCTTCCGTAATCAGTACAGTGCGCAGGCGATCTCGCCGCTGCTCGCCGAAGCGTACGCAGCGGCCGCGGAGAAACTCGCAAAGAACGCGTTTCGCGGCGGCGATACACGTGGTCTGGTCCCCTGCAAAGCGGCGCCGGGCAGCGAGAATACGTGCGCCACCGGCTTCATTCGCTCCTTTGGACGGAAGGCGTTCCGCCGGCCGCTGCTCGAGTCCGAGGTCGAGCGCTATCGCAAGCTCTTCGCGAGCGGCGGAGCTCAACTCGTAGTCGAAGCGATGCTGCAATCTCCGAATTTTCTGCTGCGCACCGAGAACGGGTCGGAGCCGGCGTGGCGTGCGTATCAAACAGCGAGCCGGCTTTCCTATTTCCTGTGGAACAGCATGCCGGATGAAGCGCTGTTCCGTGCCGCGGAAGCGGGAGAGCTGAGCAGCCCGGCCGGCATCGAGAGAGCCGCGCGCCGGATGCTTACTGACCCGCGCGCACGCGCGGCCGTCGATGACTTTATCGAACAGTGGCTTCGGTTCGATCGCCTGCTGACGTCCGTCAAAGACCGGCGAGCGTTCCCGCAGTTCACGCCCGAGCTCGCGCTCGCCATGACGGAGGAAACGAGGCGGCTCGTTTCCGAGCTGGTGTGGAACAACCGCAGCTTCATGGAGCTTTACACCGCCGATTACGCGTACCTCAGCTCGAGCCTCGCTGAGCTGTATGGAGTTCCCGTGCCGGAGCGCGAATTCGATCGAGTGTCGCTGCCCGCCGCGACAGAACGCGCCGGCATTCTCGGGCAGGCTATGTTCCTCGCGGCGACCAGCAAGCCGGCGGAGACATCTCCCACGGCGCGGGGCCTCTTCGTGCGGGAACAGTTTCTCTGCCAGGAGGTGCCGCAACCACCGCCCGGAGTCGCGGCGAACCTGCCGCCGCTCACGAAGGACAAGCCGCAGACCAACCGCGAGCGTCTTTCGGTGCACATGTCAAGTGAAAGCTGCTCGGGTTGTCACAATCTGATCGATCCGATCGGGCTCGGCATGGAAAAATTCGATGCCATCGGCCAGCGTCGCGAAAAACTGAAACTGACATTCAGCACGGAACGCAAAGAGAAGCCAATCCACCCGGTTACGGTTGAACTCGAGCTCGACACGCGTGGGGAGGTCGCCGGTCTCGCCAATTCGTCATTCTCGTCGCCGCGCCAGCTTGGTACCATCCTGGCTGCGAGCAGGCAGTGTCAGGAGTGTGTTGTGAAGCAGGTGTTTCGATACGCGATGGGGCGAAAGGAGACTCCTGCCGACCGGCCAGTCATCGGGCGTATCTATGAAGACTTCCGCGATTCGCAGTTCCGGTTTCAGGAGCTGATGATTGCGCTGTTGAAGTGGACGGCGTTTCCGCCGGGAAGGGAAGCGAGTGCCAGCGGTGCTCACTAAACAGCGGTACATCTCCCGGCGCCATTTCCTCAGGGGCGTGACTGCGTTCACCGGCGCGCCGGTTGCCGTGGGGCTGCCGCCGCTCGCCGCGATGTTTAACGGCTCGGGAACAGCGTACGCGGCCACGCCGGATCCGATTCCCGCGCGTTTCATTCTGTGGTTCAACGGCAACGGGATTCCCGAGAAATACTGGATTCCGATCGAAACCGGTTCGGAGTTCGCGATGACGCCGTGCCTCGCTCCGCTGGCGCCGTTCCGGCGAGACATTCATATCGTTACGGGTCTCGATAATCCCGCCGCGCGCCTGCCCGGCCCGGGCAACGACCACCATCGCTCGATGAGCGCCCTGATGACAGGCACGCAGTTCACCGGCCGCGGCGCCGGCGGCTCTTCCATCGACCAGCTGATTGCCGCACGGGTCGGCGGCGATTCTCGTTTCCGTTCGGTGCAGATCGGCGTGTCGCAGGAGTCGTTCGGCGAGAGCATCCAGCGCAATATGAGCTGGGCCGGCTACGAACGCGCGCTCCCGCCCGAGATGTTGCCCAATAAGCTGTTCGACCGCCTGTTCGGAGCGCGCGACGCCGGCTGGATTGCCCGCAAGAAGAGCGTGCTGGACGCGGTTCAGGAAGATGCCTCGGCGCTTCGCAAAGCGCTCGGACGCGAGGATCAGACGCGTCTCGACGACCATCTGGCGTCCATTCGCGACGTGGAGCGCGCGATCGCGAGCCTGCCGCCCGAGTACCGGCGCGTTGACCCGCCTGAGATGGACGGCGACATGAAGGACTGGCCCAGAATCTCGCGGCTGCAATCGGATCTGCTGGTGCACGCACTGGCGTCAGGCCAGACTCGCGTCGCGTCCTACATGCTCACCAAGTGTCAGGGTCTGTCGCGCTTTCCGTGGCTGGGCTTCACGGCCGCGCGCCACCACGATTACACGCATGCCGATGGCAAGGCGCCAGGCGCCAGCGGGCCCGACGGGCAGCGCATCATGCGCGATATCTGCCGCTGGCACGTGGAGGAGTTTGCATATCTGCTCGGCAAACTGAAATCGACGCCCGAAGGCGCGAGTAATGTGCTCGAGCGCACTTGTCTGCTGTTTGTTCACGAACACGCTGAAGCCAACGACCACAAGAACAGCGGGCTTTCCGTAGTCGTGGCGGGCCACGCGGGTGGCCTGAAAACGGGTCTGCACACGCGTACGACGGGCAGCATTGGGGACCTGTATCTCGCTGCGGCCAACCGGGCGATGGGTGCGGGCCTCGAGAGGTTCCCCAGCGCCAACCGGGAGATCACTGGCATTTTCGCGTGAGTCGCGCTGCCGCGTCTGGTGACTGAGCACACGCGTTTTGCGACGGCGAGCGACGGCGTGATTGGGCTCGACGCCTCAGGACGTCGAGACGGCTGGCGCATCTCTGCGGGGTGGCCTCCCGGATTCCGGCGTCGTTTCCAGCCCGTAAACTGGCCGGTGCCGCATACCTGCCGCAGGAGTTTGTCTTCGCCCGAACAGCAGGAGCTCGCGGCGTTCGCCGCGGAGCACACTGATCAGCCTGAAGATATCCGCTCTCGTCCGCGCTGTTTCACCGAATTGCGCATTGCGTCAATACGGCTCACGTGACGCCAACAGTGTAAGACCGCCCACGCAACGCAGAAAATCCGGGCGTCGGAACGGGACCTCTACTCAGGGACAAACTGATGTCTGCCTGCGCTCAGATTCATCAGCCCACGACTTCGTAAGGCCGCATCATCTCGTTATCCTCATGCTCGAGGATGTGGCAGTGATGCACGTACGGGAAATGCTGGCCGGGGCTGACCGTTGTGCCGCTGGGAAGTTCGAAGTTGACCAGCACCCGGGTCATGCCTCCGTGCTCGACGATGACCGTATCTTTCGGCGCGTTGACTTCGTTTGGAGCGGCGGGCACTGCCGGTCCCGTGGGCACGACCGCGCCGGTCTGCATAAATGCCCCGACATTGAACTGCTGCCTGTCCAGCACCTGCATTCTCGCCAGGTGGACATGCATGGGGTGTGCGAACACAATCGCGTTGATGAACCGCCAAATCTCGGTTGAACCTGCCTTCGGGAACGTGCTGACGGGCTCGAACCACATCTTGTCTTCCACTTTTGTCACAAGCGGCACGCCAAACTGATTAACCTCTTCCGTCAGCAGGATGTCGCGAGTCTGTGCGACTGAGCTGAGACTTAGAGGCGCTGGGGCAGGCAGGCGCAGGCGACCGGCGTCGAAGTTCGAGGAGTTGCCATTCCTCGACCGGACCCGGAACTTCATGATTAACGGCAGCGGAGGCCCAGGGAACGGAGACGGCGGGCCAAACGGCGTCGGTGCGTCATTTGTCATGACGATTTCTCTGCCCGCCAGACGGCTGAAATCAATCACGACATCGGCCCGTTCGGCAGGCGAAAGGAGCAGAGACTGCATGACTGTCGGCGCCGGCAGGAAACCAAGGTCTGCTCCCAGCTGAATGAACGGCGTGCCGGAATCGAGGTGCAGATTCAGGAAGCGGGAATTCGATCCGTTTAGTACTCTGAACCGGTACGCTCGCGGTTCCACCTCGAGGAAAGGCATCACCTTGCCATTCACCAGCGCGAGATCGCCAAAGAAATCCGGCATCCATATCGGATGCTGCGGGCTCAGGCCGAAAGGCGGATAACCCAGCGAGCCGTCAGGATTCAGGTGGCGGTCCTGAATGACGAGCGGAATTTCGAATCGATCCTGCGGCAGCCCGGACGACTGCTCTTCAGGATCGCGGATAATATACAGACCAGCCAGTCCGGCGAAAACGTTCAGCCGCGTGATACCGATCGTGTGATCGTGATACCACAGCATCGTGGCCGGCTGGTCGTTGGGATACAGAAAAACTTCGGAAGCAAACCGTGGCCCCTTCTGAGCAAAGCCGGGGGTAAACCACGCATCAGGATGTCCATCGCTTTCAGGCAGGACTCGTCCGCCGTGGAGGTGGACGACCGTACGTACCTCAGGGGTTCCGGGCTGCGAGCCGTGCAGTGTAGGATCGATGGCGTAGCTAAGGAGATGGTGATTCGGCAGATTGTTCGTAAATCGGACACTGATCGGCTGGCCGCGGCGGACTTCAAACGAGGGGCCGGGATACGAGCCTGAGTATCCCCAGAGGCGAGTGGGCGGAAGCTGGCTGTGCAGCTTCTGCAGGATTTCGACCATCGGGACCTCGTAGTGAGGTCCTCGCGCCGGTGCTCCTCCAGCCCGGACCGGAAGGTTGCCCAGGCCCACGGGATGGTGAGTGCCCGGGATCGGCAACGGATCCATGAATGGCGTAACCGGTGGCGATGGCGGAGGCCCCTGGGCGTTCGCGCCGTCACGCGACAGCATCAACCCGCCAATGGCGCCGGCGCCCGTCTTTAGAAATGTTCTCCTGCTGCTCATGGGAATGTCTCTCCTCGGTCGAACGAAACTCCGCACCGGATGAGCACAGGTGTCAGACCCGACTCAGGTGACGGTTGCTACTGGAACTTTGCAAGCATAAACCAAGCGTCGTCCTGATGCAACAGTCCATGTCTACGTCACGACATAGTACCAACGTATTTCAGAGCAAGAACAGTAATGTCGTCACTCTGCGGTGCGGCTCCCACAAACTGCCGCAGGCTTTCAGACAGGCCTCTGACCACCTGCTCGGCTGAGGAATCGGAAGTACAGGCGTTGAGCGCGTCCTGAATACCGGAGGGCCGGAACATCCTTCGGTCGGTGTCGAAAGCCTCGTTAACCCCGTCGGTATAGAGGATGAGCGAATCGCCCGGGCGGAGTTGAATATAACCGGTCGGAAACGCGCAGTCAGGCAGAAAACCAAGAGCGACGCCGCCTTTTTTGTCGAGCATTTCAACAGACTGCCCGTTACGGATGAGGAACGGCGGCTCATGACCGCCGTCGCTGTACTCAACCACTCCCGTGCGCAAATCGAGCACACCGCAGAATACGGT
>DASSSG010000200.1:0-8524 GCA_035708545.1 Bryobacteraceae bacterium
AAGATCGCGCGGGTTTTGCCGCTCGATGACTGCGTACGACCAGTTGATCTCCGGCACCTCGGATTCGAGCCTGTTCTGCGGCGTCGATTTCTCGTCAGGTCGGAGCGGCTGAAAACTATCCCCGACTGCCGAGACCAGCTCGTTGCGCTGTTTCCAGTACTCGCGAGTGACGAGCGCCTCCTTGTCGGGGATGATGTCGCGCAGCCGCATCCCAGGCCGCCAGCGGAAGCGTCCCGGATTTGCCACGTTGCCTCGGAGCGTAACGGTGTCCTGGAAACGCGGCAGAATCGTACGGATGCGGATGATATCGCCGTCCTGCACCTGCGTCCGAAGGCCGGCGCTGTCCAGCGCGAACTCCAGAACTTCGCGAGCGACGTGATCGCGGACACGCTCGAGTGTGGCGCGCGTTGCGTCTGCGGTGACGGCAAGCCCGCCCGCAAGCTGCAGCACCTCCTCCGCACTCGCCTCTCCGCGGATTTCGTAGATGGCGCGATTGCGCACGCTGCCGGCCACGGCGACCTGCGGTCCTGCGGGCGGCATATAGACGACGTCGCCATTCAGCAGGCGAGCGTCGCGTGATTTGTCTCCACGCAGCAGCAGGTCATAGAGATCGAGCTCCGTCACCAGCTCCGGGCCGCGCCTGAGCTGGATTCTTCGCATCGAGCCCTTCGCCGACGGTCCGCCGGACGCGAAGACCGCGTTTACGAGAGTGCTCAGAGCGCTGACGGTGTACGTTCCGGGGCGCCGTGCATGCCCGACCACCAGCACCTGCACCGAGCGTAGCTGCCCCATGCTGACGCTCAGATCGAAATTGCGAAAGACGCGGCCAAGCTCCGAACGCAGATAATCCGGAAGCTGGCGGAACTGGATCCCCGCGACGTTCACCTGTCCAACCTGCGGAATGTAAATTGCTCCCGCGCGATCGACTGCGACAGGAGTGTTGAGACTCACCTGTCCCCACACGCGCAGCAGCAGTTCGTCCCCCGGGCCGATAGCATAATCGCCGGTGACCGCGACACGGTCGAGCGGAGCGAACGTGGACGGGACTTCCCGGAACAGTTCGGAGCCGAATATGGGAAGCACTTCTCCCGTCGAGGACGCCGCGAAACGCTGAAACTCCCCCGGCGTGTCTTCGGTTTGCCAATGCCGCTGCTGAGGCGGCGGGACCGCCGGCGCTTCTCGCGGCAGTGTTGGGCCGCAGGTATCGGCCTCGCTTCCGGACAGCGGCGTCAGGTCCCGTTTTCTGGTTCCGGGCGCCAGCGGATCGTTCGCGGCTGCCGGACACTCCTGAGAGGAGCCGGGTGCGACGCCTTTACAGCGCTCCCGTTCCGCCGCTAAGCGCTCGGCGGCCGGTTGCGCTTTTGCCTCCCGCGATATAGCCAGAAGCAGGCAGGTAAGCAGAAGGCGGAATCGCAATCGCACGATAAATCTGTGGCCCGGCGGCCTCGCTATTCTCACGCGGACCAGGACAATTCCTGGCAGAAAATCCGAAGCCGGGTGTGATGAGAGTTCCTGAACCCGCGCACCACTTATTAGGCGCATGCATTATCGCCTGCTGTTTACAGCGTTGCTCGCGGCACAAGTCGCGGCCGCCACGCCGGCTGCATTGCCGCGCACGCGAGACTGGGTGGTCTTTCATCCGGAGCCCGGCTCGAACGGGCACTCGTGGGTCGCGCGCGCGCCTGGATTTCGTGCTTGGTTCGGGAACGGCCGCGTGCGTATCGCGACCGGTCCTGCCGAGACACTCGCAATGGAACTCAGAGGAAGCAATGCCGGCACCACACTCGAGGGGATCGGCGGGCACACGGCCATCAACCGCATTCATGGCTCGGAACCGGTGGCTGCCTTCGACGGTCGAGGCGGTCTCTTGTGGCGAAACGTCTACGAGGGTATCGATCTGGTGTTTGCGGGTTCGGGAGGGTTCCTCAAATCCGAGTTTCGGCTGGCGCCTAATACGGACCCACGGGTAATCCGTTTTCGCTACCCCGGGCACGGGACGCCGAAAATCGACGGTGACCACCTTATCGTCGCACCAGCTACCGGCAATTTCCGCGAGCTGCGGCCGCATGCCTGGCAGGAATCGCAGGGTAGCCGGACTGATGTAGGATGCGGATACCGCGTCGAGGCGGACGGCACTGTCGGTTTTTGGCTCGGAAAATACGATCCGGCGCTCCCTCTTGTCATCGATCCCCAGATGGAATGGAGCACGATCTGGGGCGGCAGCCTCTCGGACGCCATAACCGGCATCACAACGGGAGCGGACGGCTCGGTGTATGCGACGGGCTGGACAGAATCGGCGGATCTGATCTCTGCAACGTCCTTCGCGACTCGCAAGGCGGGCGTCGAAGCCTTCGTAGTGAAGGTCACCCCCGCTGGCGCACTTGCGTGGGCGACGTACCTGGGCGGCAGCGGGTATGACAAAGCACGAGCCATCGCCGTGGACGCATCCGGCAATGTCTGGATCACCGGGCAAACCGATTCTCGCGACTTCCCCCTTCGGAGCGCATTTCAGCAGATCCTCAAAGCCGGGCACGATGCGTTTGTGGCGAAACTGGACCCGAACGGCACCGGCCTTCTCTTCAGCACGTATTTCGGTGGAGCTTCCACCGACACTGCCGCTGCGATTGCCATCGATACGGACGGCGCGGCATTTGTCGCCGGTGAAACCAGTTCAGCGGATTTTCCTGCCGTAAATGCATTTCAGGCAGCGAATCGGGGAGGCACCGATGCTTTCGTGGCGAAGTTCATGGCCTCCGGTGCGCTTGTCTACTCGACGTACCTGGGCGGTTCGGGTGTCGACCGCGCGCTCGCGGTTGCCGCGCGCAATGGCGAGGCGACCATCGCAGGTTCCACAACTTCAGCAAATCTCCCGCTCAAGTCGCCGCTTCAGTCGGTTCTGCGCGGCGGGCAGGATGCCTTCATCGCCCGATTGTCCGCCGCGGGGGCGCCGCTGGTGTACAGCACGTACCTCGGCGGCACGGGGACCAGCGGGTCACAGGAAGTTGCCTGTGCAATCACAGTGAATTCAACTGGTGAAGCGTACGTCGCTGGCACTACCAACTCGCGCGATTTCCCCGTGAGCGGCGCTTTTCAGCCGGCGCTCGCGGGCGGCGGCAACGATGCGTTTATCGCGAAACTGAACGCTGGCGGTTCGGCGCTGATATGGTCGACGTTTCTCGGCGGTCTTGGAAGCGATAAAGCCGAGGCGATCTCGCTTGATCCCTCCGGCAACGTCTACCTTGCTGGTACCACCTGGTCGTCGGACCTGCCGCTGGCCCGCGCCATCCAAACCACGAAGGCAGGGCAATCCGACGCGTTTGTGGCCTCTCTGGACGGCGGTGGCACAAAGCTGAGGATGTGTACGTACATCGGCGGGACGGCCGCGGAAGGCGGTTCGGCAGTCGCCGCCGCAGCCGACTTTGTGGTAATTGCCGGACAAACCCAGTCGCCCGACATGCCGCTGCGCAATCAGGTGCAGTCCTGGACTGGCGGCGCCCCCAGCGGCTTCATCACCCGGATATCGACAGCCGACGTAGGCAGATCGCTCGTGCCGCGGAAGGTCGGGGTGTTTCGCGGCGGGCAGTGGTACGTCGACCTTAATGGCGACGGAAATTTCGATTCTTCCGATCGTATCTGGAGCTTCGGCCTGGCCGGCGATCTTCCCGTGATGGCCGACTGGAATGGCGATGGCCGCTTCAAAATCGGGATTTGGCGCAATGGTTCCTGGTATGTGGACTACAACGGCGACGGAACATTCAACGAGAACGATCGCATCTGGGTGTTCGGGCTGTCCGGTGACATTCCCGTGGTTGCCGACTGGAATGGGGATGGCCGTCAGAAGATCGGTATCTGGCGCGGCGGCTCCTGGTACGTCGACTACAACGGCGACGGCACGTTCAACGAGAACGACCGCATCTGGGTGTTCGGGCTGCCCGGCGATGTTCCCGTTGTTGCCGACTGGAATGGCGATGGGCGGCAGAAAATCGGAATCTGGCGCAATGGATCGTGGTACATCGACTACAACGGCGATGGTACGTTTAACGAAAACGACCGCATCTGGGTATTCGGACTGCCCGGCGACATTCCCGTGCTTGGCGACTGGAATGGCGATGGCCGCATCAAGATCGGAATCTGGCGCAACGGCGCCTGGTACATCGACTATAACGGGGACGGCACGTTCAACGAGAACGATCGCATCTGGTACTTCGGCCTGCCCGGCGACATACCCGTGGTCGGCGACTGGCAGCCGTAGTGTGCCGTCCCGGATACCGCTTGCTGACGCGCGCGGCTCGGAAGGGTCGTTTCCGAGCCGCGATCGTTAAGGGAGTTGTCACAGGAATAAGGCGGGACACCGGCCCTGGCGGCGTCAGTTTCCCACGTAACGTGAGTACAAACTTCGCGCGACGCCCACATCCGTCGTGCCTTTCACGATCGCACGCCCGTCGGGGAAAACCGTGAGCTCGTAAGGCGCGATGCTGAGCCGCAGCGCGAACTCATTTGCGCGCACAGTTCCGACACCCGCCAGATCGCGCTGGAGCCGCGCCAGGTCCACCTGGCGCTCGCGTTCGTGAATCTGAACGGCATTGCGGCCGCAGAGACTAATCGGTGTGGGCCGGCGGCGCCGCAGCCATGGAAACTCGCGCGTGCCGCAGGTGGTGCAATCGGGGCGAGGATCCGGCTGCGCGGACTGCCGCATCGGGCCGTTCCACACGTCAATTGTCGTGATCCGCGGTGCGACGGCTTCGCGCCCCTGCGCGAGGAGATGCAGAGCGTTGGCAACCTGCAGCGAGGCCACGGCCGCCGTAATCGCGTTCAGCACTCCCACCGTCTCACAACTCGGTTGATTCGCGCCCGGCGGTTCCGGATAAACGCACGCGAGGCATGACGTTCGGCCCGGGAGTACCGGCATCGTGATGCCGTACGTCCCCACAGCCGCGCCGTAGATCCACGGCACGTCGTGAAACACGGCATAATCGTTGATGAGATACCGAGTCTCGAAATTGTCCGTGCCATCGAGGATCAGTCCGGCGCCTTCGCAGACATCGTCGATGTTTGCCGGCGTGAGGTCCGCTATCACGGGCTCGACGACGCATGCGCCGTTGATTTGCCGTAAGCGTCGCGCGGCTGCCGCCGCTTTCGGAAGCGCCTCCTCGGCATCGCTCTCCTCGAAAAGCCATTGCCGATGAAGATTGTTTAATTCGACATAATCACGATCGATGATTGTCAGACGACCGACACCGGCGCGAGCGAGTGCGCCCGCTTGAAAGCTCCCCAGCGCGCCGCAACCAATGATCACTACATGCGCGTCCAGAATTCGTTGCTGCCCATGTTCACCGACTCCGGCCAGGCGTATCTGCCTGGAGTAACGTTCTCTATCTTCCGGAGTCATACACCTCAGATGTTAGCAACGGGTGCGGTACCAGCGGGTTCCGCGCGCCGAGGAAACGCATTGTGGCGGCTGCCCCTCGTTGCCGTGCTGCTGGTCTGGCCGCTTCTCGCCGCTCCCGAGGACTATGAAGGCCGCAGGATTGTCGCCATTCGCTTCGACCCTGCGCAGACACTCGTCGAAAGTGATCTCAACGAAGCTCTCCCTATAAAGACGGGTCAGCTCCTTCATGCCGAGGACGTGCGGGTTGCGCTCGCAAGTCTGTACGCCACCGGCCGATTCGAGGATCTTGCCGCTGACGCACGGCTCGAGGGCGAGGGCGTCGTGCTTACCTTCATCGGCAAGCCGTCATTGTTCGTGCGCGACGTCCGTGTCGAAGGGCTGATCGAACCGCCCACGCAAACGCAGGCTCTGAATGCTGCCCGGCTGGAGCTTGGACAGCCGTTCACGGACGCGCAGGTGAAACAGGGAGTCGAAAATGTCCTCGGCGCCGTCCGCCGTAACGGTTTCTACCAGGCCAGGATCACGACCTCCCTCGAGCCCGTGGGCGTGGCACAGCAGGCCGACATCACCTTCCATGTCGATCCCGGTAAGCGCGCCAGGTACGGCACCCCGATCATCACGGGCACCCCGAATCGGCCAACGGAACAGATTCTGAAAGCCACGAAGTGGAAGAGCTGGCTCGGACTCGGCGACTGGAAAGCGGTCACCGATACGCGGACTACGCAGGGCATCGACAAGATCCGCCGCATGTACCAGAAGCGCGATTACCTGATGGCTCGCGTATCGCTCGACCTTATGGAGTACAAAGAGGAACCGAACCGAGTTGTCCCGCACATCTCGATCGAGAGCGGTCCGAAGGTTCGCGTTCGGACGGTCGGCTCGAAAATCCGGAAGGGCAAACTGCGCCAGCTCGTCCCGGTCTACCAGGAACAGACGGTCGACCGGGATCTGCTCGTCGAGGGCAAGCGCAACATCACGAACTACCTGGAAGCCCGCGGCTACTTCGAAGCCGAGGTCGATTTCGATACCGAGCAGACTGCGCCTGACGAGCAGACGATCACATACTCCATCGCGCCCGGCGATCGTCACAAGCTCACACATCTCGAAATCACCGGCAACAACTACTTCACGGTCGATGATCTGCTGGAGCGCATGTACCTGCGCAAGGCGACCTTTCTTCGGTTCCGCCACGGCCGCTACAGCGCAAGCTATATTCGCCGCGATGTCAATGCGATTCAGGATCTGTACCGTGCCAACGGCTTTCGCGACGTTGAAGTCAATTACCGCGTCGAGGACGACTACAACGGCGAGAACAATCTCGGTGTCTTTCTGAACGTTGTCGAAGGTCCGCAGTGGTTCGTCAACAAGCTGGAAATCGCGGGCGCCGGCGAAAGCAACCTCAACTACGTCCAGGCGCTCCTGCAATCGAGCGAAGGGCAGCCCTTCAGCGACTTCAACGTCGCGACCGACCAGGACACCATCCTGAGCTATTACTACAACAGCGGCTACCCCGACGCCAGGTTCGATGCGACGAGCACTCCGGCGGCCGAGCCTTACCGCATGAATCTGAAGTACGTCATCCACGAAGGCGAGCGCCAGTATGTGCGTGATGTCCTCGTCAGTGGTTTCAAAGCCACCGCCCCCGGCCTCGTCTGGAGCCGTATCCACAACCTCGAGAAGGGCGACGCGCTGTCGCAGGCGACCATGACCGCAAACCAGCGCCGGCTCTACGATCTCGGCATTTTCGCCCGTGTCGACACCGCGATTCAGAACCTCGAGGGCGAGACCGACTACAAGTACGTCCTCTATCGGCTCGAAGAGGCGCGCCGATACTCCCTGACCTTCGGTTTTGGCGCGGAGATCGCGCGCATCGGCGGCGGCGCCGAGAGGAACCTGAGTGCTCCCGGCGGCGCGGCCGGGTTCAGCCCGCGCGTCTCCATCGGCATCAGCCGCGGCAACTTCTTCGGGCAGGGACACACGATCAGCCTGCAGACGCGCGCATCGAACATCCAGCGGCGAGGCCTCGTGACCTATCTGGCGCCGCAGTTCAAGGGCAGCGAGAACCTGAGCCTCACGTTCAGCGGCCTCTATGACGACTCCCGGAATATCAATACGTTCAGCTCGCGCCGGCAGGAGGCGACCGCTCAGCTTCAGCAGCGCTTCTCGAAGGCGAACAGCGCGCAGTACCGCATAGCATGGAGGCGGGTCACCGTGGATCCCGCGTCTGTCAAGATTCGTCCGGAGCTCATTGACCGGCTGTCCCAGCCCGTAAAGCTTGGCATTGTCGGCGGAACGTTCATTCAGGACCGCCGCGACGATCCTTCCGACGCGCGCAAAGGCATTTACAACACTATTGATACGGCGCTGGCATCCAACCTCTTCGGCTCGCGAACCAGCTTCACCCGGATGATCGGGCGCAACGCCACGTATCACCGGATCGGCCGCGAGATGGTCTTCGCCCGGCAGTTAAACGTTGGCGTGATTAAAAAGCTCACCGAGCGCGACGTGCCGCTGCCGGAGCGCTTTTTCGGCGGCGGCGCCACTTCCCACCGCGGCTTCGGCGAGAGCCAGGCCGGGCCGCGGGATCCAGTCACCGGCTTTCCGACCGGCGGGCAGGCGCTGTTGACAAACATCTTCGAGTTGCGCTTCCCGCTGATCGGCGAGAACGTCGGGGGCGTGCTGTTTCACGACGCCGGAAATGTGTACTCGTCGTTCGGGAATGTCTCCCTCCGCGCGACGCAGAAAAAGCAGACCACTATCGACCCAATCTCGAACGCTGAGTACATTCCCGATTTCGACTACATGATTCATGCCGCCGGCGTGGGCATTCGCTATCGGACCCCGATTGGTCCGGTTCGCGTCGATCTCGCCTACACGTTCAACCCGCCGGTGTTTTACGGTTTTCGGGGGACGCGCGAGGATCTGCTGTTCGGTGGCGGCGTACGCGAGCGCCAGCGGCTTAGCCGTTTCCAGTTCCATTTCTCGCTCGGGCAGATATTCTGATGCGTGGCGTTGCCCTGATGGTCTTTGTCGCGTTGGCGGTTCCCCTCGCGGGGGAAATTATCGATCGTGTCGCCGTTTCGCTCGGAAGCAGCGTGATCACTGAAACCGAGATCCTGCGCCAGATCCGGCTTA
>DASSSG010000201.1:0-2869 GCA_035708545.1 Bryobacteraceae bacterium
GCATGCGCCCGGACTGCGATCTGCGTTCCGATGCCGCCTACGCCGATCACCACTGCCTGCCGGCCGTTCAGCTCGATCCCGTTGAACGGCCGCGCCTGCCACAGCTCCTGCTGCTTGTTCTGCAGGAACACATGGATGCCGCGGCTCAGCGTCAGCAGCATGGCGAGAGCATGGTCCGCGATCTCCGGCCCCTGCACGATCTGGTTGTTCGTGAGCACGATCTGGCTGTCGCGCAGATCGTTGCTTCCCGACAGATGCAGTACGCGCTCCACGCCCGCGCTCATCACCTGAACCCACTTCAGGTTCTTGCCGGCGCGCACGTACTCCGGCCGTATGTCGCCGATGAACGCATCGGCGTCGCCGATCTCCTGCATCACGGTCGCGGGCGTCACCGGGACCAGGCGGACATTGGCTGACGTGCCCTGCAACGCCTGGAGTATGGCGGGATCAGGAGTTGCAACAAGGATCTTCTTCGTCGATTGCGCCGGCAGCAGGCCGACACACAAGATTGCCGCGGAGGCGTAACGCAGGATGTTTCGCATAGCTGGTCAAATCAGCGTATAGCAGCGCATCGGTGCAGCGCAACCGGCAACGCGTGGTATGATCGCCCCCCGTATGGCCATTCGCATCGCAGTGCTGCTCATGTCTCTCGCGGCCGGGCTGTTCGCCGAGACGACAATTCTGCAGAATTTCACCCTGATCGACGGCGCCGGGCGGGCCCCGGTCTCGAGCGCCGCCATGGTAATTACCGACGGGCGCATCGCGTGGGTCGGCCCGAAAGCGCAGTTGAAGCCGCCCTCGGGAGCGCAGGCGGTCGATCTGACCGGCAAGTACATAATGCCCGGAATCATCAACCTGCACGGCCATCTGGCCAGCACGGCGGGGCTCACGCAGGACCCGAAAAATTACACGCGCGAGAACCTCGACAGGAATCTGCAGACGTACGCCTCCTATGGCGTCACGAGCGTCGTCAGCATGGGCAGCGATCAGGATCTCGTGTATCAGGTCCGCGCCGAACAGCGCGCGGGCCGCCCGCGCGCAACCCGCATCTTCACCGCGGGCCGCGGTTTCACCGGCAAGGCAGGCTATCCGACGTCCGCCCCCGGCATGAAAGGCGTGCCGTTCGAGGTGGAAACTCCTGCCGACGTGAAGAAGGACATAGCCAGCCTGGCCGACCGCCGGGTTGACATTATCAAAATCTGGGTGGATGACCATCTCGGCAAAGAACGCAAAATTCCGATGGAGCTGTCGAAGGCCATCATCGATGCCGCGCACCAGCACAAGCTGAAGGTCGCCGCCCACATTTTCTATCTCAACGACGCGAAACAGCTCGTGGACAACGGCCTCGATGCCCTGGCGCACAGCGTACGCGACGCACCCGTGGATGACGCGCTGATCGCGACGATGAAGCGGCACGGGGCGTGGCAGGCGGCGGCGACCCTGACCCGTGAGGTCTCCACGTTTGTGTACGCCAACCCGCCCGCCTGGCTGGATGACCCGTTCTTCACGCGTTCCGTCACCCCGGACGTCATCAGGACGCTGAAGGGTGATGCCTACCGCAAGCGAGTCGCTGCCGACCCCGACTTCGACAAGCTGCCCGGCTTTCTCGAAACCGCGAAACGCAACCTGAAGCGGCTCGTCGATGCCGGCGTGAAATACGGCTTTGGCACCGACACGGGCCCTCCAGCGCGCTTCCCCGGCTTTTTCGAGCATATGGAAATGGAGCTTATGGTTGACGCGGGGCTCACGCCGATGCAGGTGATTCAGGCGGCGACGAAGAACAGCGCCGAATTCCTGGGTGAGTCGAAAAATCTCGGGACGCTGGAAAACGGGCGCTGGGCGGATCTCATCGTGCTCGGGCGCAACCCGGTCGAAAGCATCAAAAACACAAGAACGATCGAGCAGGTGTACATCGCAGGGAGGCGGATATGAGAGCTGTCGGCATTGTGTTACTGCTCGGCATCGGAGCCTGGGCCGTCGCGCAGGAGCAGGCATCGTGGGCGCCGAAGTACGCGCCCGCGAAGTACCCACCCGGCCACAAGCCGATCACGAAGCTCAACGACCTCCGCGCAAAGTACAAAGGCAAGCCGGACTGGCGCGAGACGATCGTTAACGACGATTACTTCAGGGCCGAGTACATCTCCATGGCGCCCGGCACGAAGGTCAGTCCCCGATTTCATCCCGACACGCGGGAGTGGTGGATTGTGATGGACGGAGAGATTCGTTTCGATATCGAAGGCCAGGACTCATTTATCGCGAGGAAGGGGTCCATGGTGCAGGTGCCTCTGCAGACGATCTACTCGATGGAAGCGATCGGCGACAAACCTGCGCTGCGCTTTGAAGTCAATCCGGCGAAAGGCAAAACGCTGTATACGAAAGACAGCAAGCCGCCGGAGATGCCCGGCGTCGAGTGGATTCCGGTCGTGCTCGGGCGCAAGCCGCACCCTTACGGCTATAACAACAAACCGCACATCAATCTCTATGACCTCGCGAAGGAACCGAATTACCGGGGCGGGCGCTTCGTGCATGACGACCGCGGTGTCGCCAACATCATCTACGGGTCGGAGAAGAATCTGCCGCCGCTCAACCCGAATGACAAGGGACACTATCATCCCGAATGCGCCGAGTTCTGGCTGATCATGATGGGCAAGATTCGCTATCCGATCGAGACTGTCGGCACGATCATCGCGGACGAGGGCGACGTCGTATACGTTCCGCCGTTCACGTTCCACGCGCCGCGCTTCTACGGCGACGGGCCCTCATGCCGGCTCGCCATGAACGGCTACCCCGATATCGCGCATCTTCGCGAGGCGCACTAATGCTGGTCTGCCGTTTCGCAAGTACCTTTACCACGCGCTCACGGGCGTGG
>DASSSG010000202.1:0-6215 GCA_035708545.1 Bryobacteraceae bacterium
ATCTCCTTGTTGCTCTGGCCCTCGGCCAGCATGTGATACAGCTGGCGCTCGCGATCCGTGAGAAGCTCGTAGCGGTCGTCGACCGCCTTCTCTTCGAGCTGGCGCGCGTGCGCCTCCTGAAAGATCCGCGCGATACCCGGGCTGAAGTACGGCTTGCCTTCCGAAAGCGTTCGCACCGCTTCGAGCAGACCCTCCTCGACCGTGTCCTTCAGAATGTAACCGCGCGCGCCCGCTTTTACTGCTCGCAGTACGTACCTTTCATCGCTGTACATGCTGAGGATCAGAACCGCGGTTTCCGGCGACGCGCGGAGCAACTGCGCCGTGGCCTCGATTCCATTCAGCTCTTTCATCGCAATGTCGACCACCGCGATGTCGGGCCTGTGCTGCTTCGCCAGCTCGATCGCTTCGAGCCCGGACCCGGCCTCCGCGACCACCTCGAAACCCTCCTGGCTCTCGAGAATGCGCTTCACGCCCTGGCGAAAGAGATGGTGATCGTCCGCCAGCATGATTTTGATTGTCATCAGACGTGTGCCTCCACAAGTTTCTGTTGCCCGTTGTCACTGCTTTCCGCGAGAGGCAACGTAAGTCTTACCGATGTTCCCTGTTCCGCCGCCGACTCGATCGTCAGGATGCCTCCAAGACTCAGCGCGCGTTCTCGCATCCCGAGCAGCCCGAAATGGCCCCGGGTCGCCTGCCCGGGAGGTCCCGACGTGTTGAAGCCCCGGCCATTGTCGCGCACTTCCGCCGTAAGCGCATTCTCGTCCCGTACAACCCGCACGGTGACGAGCGTCGCTCCCGCGTGCTTTTCGCAGTTGTGCACTGCCTCCTGGATGACCCGGTAAACACAGGTTTTTACCGCCTCCGGCAGAGCCTCCTCAATACCGTCTTCCGAGTACGTACAGGCAATCCCCGAGCGGCGCTGGAAATCCTCGGTCAGCCACTGCAGCGCGGCGCCCAGTCCCAGATCGTCGAGCATCGAGGGCCGCAGCAGCGTCATGATGTTCCGGAGCGTTTTCATCGTGCGCTCCGCCAGCTCGCGGGCGCGCGCGAGCCGCTCTTTCCGGTCCTTCGCGCGCGAATCGGGGAGTGTCTCGGCCTGCGTGATATCAATCTTCAGGACGGCCAGGTTCTGGACGATCTCGTCGTGCAGCTCGCGCGCAATCCGCGTGCGCTCCTGCTCCTGGACTTCCATCAGGCGCGCCGACAGCCGCTCCAGTTCCTGTTTTGCGCGCGAGACCTCGGCGAACTGCTGGTCCGCCTGCGTCTCGAGGCGGTCGGAGTACCGGACACTGTAAATCGCCACACCGGTGGCGAGCATCAACCCGACGCCGAGCAACAGCAGCAGCGCAATCCCGGCGAGGTGGCGCGAGGAAGCAAAATCCGCCTCCGAACGGAAGAAGCTTGCGTCAGTCGCCACCTCGAGCCCGTGCAGGAAGCGCAGGACGGCATCACGGCGCGGCTCGATCTGAGTCTGCGCGTATTCGCTGTACTTCTCCGGAGGGATCTCCGCGTGCGTGTATCGCAGCCGGTCAAGCTCACGCCAGAACTCGTCGTATTTGATCGCGATCTGGCGTAATGTTCGTTCCGGGATGCCGAGACTGGCAAGATCGACGAAGACGCCCTCAGTCTCGTTCCTCTGCTCTTTGATTTTGTGGAAGAAGTGATTCGCGCGATCCGGGTTCTGGCTGAGAAGAAGGTCGCGCGCCGCGACGCTGCTGACCCACACCGCCTCGCGAAGCCGCGTAAGCCGTTCCTGCTGGTTGAGATACTTGCGGTGGATTTCAACCGAGCGCTGCGAAAGGCTTTCCTGGATGCGCCAGGCCGTAATGGTCGAGGCCACCAGCACCCCAAGAACCACACCAAACCCGATCCGCAGCGATTTGCCGCGGCTTCTCACGCGTGCGCTGGTCACCGTCCCACCATTTTCGCAGACAGTACTGCGCGGCCGAAAGCGCATCACCGCCGGCGCCTGTTGTGCAGCCGCTAAGCCTCCGCCGCCGCTGCCTCGTCTCGATGAGGCGCCTCGGTGATCCTGCGCAGCGGTTGTTTATGCCCGTACGTGAGCGATCGCCACAGCCACTCCAGCGGACCAAACTGATACCGCTCGAGCCACCAGTTGCTCGCCCACACCTGCATCGCGAAAAACAGAATCGTGGGAACCAGGAGCAGCAGCGGTCCGAACCACGGCTGCGCGTACAGGCCCGTCAGGCGAAATGCCCACGTGAGCAGGACGGACTGGAGCAGATAGTTTGTCAGCGCCATGCGCCCGACGGCTCCGAACGGCGCGAGACGCGGCTGCCATCTCGGCGATTGCGCGCCGGCGAGCAGCAGCGCGCCATAGGTCGCCGCGAGCGACAGCGCCAGCAGCATCATCGCGCTGCCCTCCAGTCCGCCGGCGAGAGTCGGCTGATTGCGGGGAGGCTTGACCGCAGTCTCCACGTACACAATGAAGCCGATGAGCGGCAGCGCGAGCGCCAGCGCGCCTTTCCACACTCGGCCGAGCGTCGGGATGTACGCCGGCAGATTCGGTATGAATCCGGAGCGCCACAGCCACAACCCGGAGAGGAACAGTGGCAGCAGCACCACGTACAACACAGGATTCCGGTGGCTCCGTCGCCAGATCTCGAAGTTGCTGCGGACAATCTCGGGATACGACCCGGTCTGCATACGAATCTCACGCTGGATTCTCCGCTGGCGTTCGGCGGCGCTCGGCGGCTGTTGCGGTGCCGATTGCCGGCCGGGCTGCCGGCTGGATTGCGCCGCCGGTGCCGCCGCAGGTCGCAAACGCGACCACGCCCAGAACCCCAGTGGCATCACCATCTCTACCGACAACAGCAGAGTGGCCCATATTGCGACCGTCTTCGGCCGGCACTTTCGGAAGAAAACAAACAGAAGCAGGCCGGTGACGGCGTAGTCGAACAGAATATCTCCCCACCAAACCACCCATGCGTGCGCGACGCCGAACAGCGCGAGGATGGCCAGCCGGCGAGCGTAAAACCAGAGCCCGCCGCCGCGCTCCATGGCGCGTGACATCTGAATGGCGAAGCCGAGCCCGAACAGCACGGAGAAAATCGTGATGAATTTCTGCTGGACTAACAGAAAGTTCAGTCCGCTCGTGATGCGGTCCCAGGGCGCGTTCCAGAGCGCGTCGGGATCGAAGTATACCGCGCGGGGTCCCGCCAGCCCGCGCATGTTCGCCGCCAGAATACCGAACAGGGCAGCGCCGCGGAGTATGTCAATGGCTGAAATTCTGTCTCGCGCGCTTACCGGATTCATGATGCGATCGTCGAAGCACAATACCACGTTTCTCCCGCCTGTGACGCAGGCTGATAGCCGCGGCTGATAGCCGGTGCGCATCAAAAGTACACATTTGGGCAGGAGCTGACCAGGCGAGGGAATCTGAGCGTGGCGAGTGCGCGCGGCGGGAGCCGCAGCCGTCAGCGAGCGGCAGCGGATGTCCGGGAAAGTTCGATGAGGTATTTCATCACTTGCGTACTATGGCGTGCACCTGCATGGTGACGAATCAGGCTCGGTTCGACCGAGAACACACAATGTACCGGGGAGCCGCTGGTTGGCGCTGATCCCAAACGCGTAGCAGCAGAGCGAGAACGGAGGAAGCAGTCGCCGTATCTGTTGGACCGGGAGAGCCCGCGGAGTGGTGCTGGCAGGCGGTCCGGGAGTTTTGCGATAGCGAGGGAGAGGGGGCCGGGGGGGAGAGGACCCGGCCCTGCTGACGCGGACTACGCGGCTGTATACCGGACTGAAAGCGCGCGGTTGACTTCGTCACACCAGATCTGCCAGGCTCGGCCGGACCGCTCGCCAAACGGATAGGCCGCGTCGAGAGAGGAATCGACGGGACAGCCCGCGGCGGTGTTTTCAGCGATTACGCGCCGGATCACCGCTTGTGCGATCGCCCGAACCTGAGTTTCCTTTGCCAATTTGCGCCTCAGTCTCAATGCATGCAGATTAGCAGTCAGCCGTGGTGCAGTGAATAGAGCCGCCGTACTCTCACGCACCTGGCTGTACTGACGCCCATGTACCCTCTGCCGCTCGGTACGCGCTCCCCTAATCGCCTCCCTCGGAATTCTGCTGCCATGCGCCTCGGATTCAGCCGCGCAAACTGTGCCTGGATATAGGCCATTACCCCTACGCGGTCCCTGGGTTGCCCGCCTACGCGGGGTGCCCCGCGTAAGGTGTTATACTGTATATAGAAATATCTCTTGACGGACCACAACATATAGGGGCATTATTGCAGTTGCGTGGCAACCTTGGAAACAGCGCCGATTCCCCCGAGGCACTGAGCAGAGCGGCCCACGAGCAGCCCGCAACGCGCGGAACACAGGGAGGAACTGAAGGAAAATGGGTTTGTTAACCGTGGATTTGAGCACGCGATCCGAGCTGAAGCGAGCCCTGCCGGTCGCCCAGCGCACCGGCATGGATTTCCCCCGCTATTTCACTGCCAGGCTCGAGCCAGGCAGCACCCCTTATGAAGATGTCGCCTGGGAGTTGCGCACCGCCACCATCGGCAATGACAAGGGCGCGGTCATCTTCGAACAGCGCGACGTCAAGGTACCGGCCGACTGGTCGCAGACGGCCACCAACATCGTCGCCAGCAAATACTTCCACGGCAAACCCGGTTCCCCGGAGCGGGAGACGAGCGTCGAGGAGCTCGTCCACCGCGTGGTCGACAGCATCGCCGAGTGGGGCATCGACGGCCGCTACTTCCGCACCAGCGAGGATGCCGAGAACTTCCGGAATGAGCTGGCGCACCTTATGCTCACCCAGAAGGCGTGCTTCAATTCTCCCGTCTGGTTCAACGTCGGGGTAAAGGAATCGCGCGGGTACGGCTGGTATTACGACGAGGCGACGAATTCGATCAAGTCACTCGCCGATGGCGGTGCGCGGCCGCAGTGCTCGGCCTGCTTCATCGTCAGCGTGAAGGACTCCCTCGAGTCCATCCTCAATCTCGCCCGGACCGAGGGCATGCTCTTCAAGTGGGGCTCGGGAACCGGCACGAATCTTTCGGCTATCCGCGAAGAAGACGCGAGTCTGTCGGGAGGCGGCAAAGCCTCCGGCCCGCTCAGTTTCATGAAAGGCTTCGACGCCTTCGCGGGCGTGATCAAGAGCGGTGGCAAAACACGGCGCGCGGCCAAGATGGTCGTTCTCGATGTCGATCACCCGGATGTCGACCGCTTCATCTGGTGCAAGGCGAAGGAAGAGAAGAAGGCGCACGCGCTCGTGGATGCGGGTTACGATTCGTCCCTCGATGGCGAGGCTTACTCGTCCGTCTTCTTCCAGAATGCGAACAATTCGGTGCGCGTGACCGATGATTTCATGCACGCCGTTGCCGAGGACGGCGATTTCTGGACGAAATCCCGCGTCACCGGCCAGCCGGTCAAACGCTTCAAAGCCCGCGAACTGCTGCGCGCGATCGCCGAAGCCACGCACCAGTGCGGCGACCCCGGCATGCAGTTCGACACCACCGTCAACCGCTGGCACACCTGCAAGGCGACCGGACGGATCAACGCGTCGAACCCGTGCTCGGAGTACATGTTCCTGGACGATTCGGCCTGCAATCTGGCGTCGCTGAACCTGATGAAGTTCGTCGGGCCCGACGGGCAGTTCGACGTCGAGACGTTCCGCCACGCCGTCGACACGCTCATCGTCGCTCAGGAGATCCTTGTCGACAACGCCAGCTACCCGACCGACAGCATCGCCCGGAATTCGCATGACTACCGCCCGCTGGGGCTGGGGTATGCGAATCTCGGCGCGCTCCTGATGGCCATGGGCCTGCCTTATGACAGCGACCCCGGGCGCGACTTCGCCGCCGCCATCACCGCCATCATGTGCGGCCAGGCTTATCTGACCAGCGCCCGCATCGCCGAGAGCACGGGTCCTTTCCCCGGCTACGCCCCGAACGAGCATTCGTTCCTCGATGTCATTCGCACGCACCGCGAGTCGGTGAACCGCATCGACAGCCGGCGCGTGCCCGCCGCGCTCTACGACGGCGCGAAGAGGGCCTGGGATGACGCGTATGCAAAGGGAAAGATATCGGGCTACCGCAACGCGCAGGTCACGGTGCTCGCGCCTACGGGCACGATCGGCTTCATGATGGATTGCGACACGACCGGGATCGAGCCCGATCTGGCGCTCATCAAGTACAAGAAGCTGGTCGGCGGCGGCGTCATCAAGATCGTGAACAACACCGTGCCGCA
>DASSSG010000203.1:0-2205 GCA_035708545.1 Bryobacteraceae bacterium
GCAACATCAGTTCCCGCTCCGGCAACGTTCGCTATGGAAAGCAACACGCCGCGCTCGAGCATCGCCTTTTCGATCGATCCCCGCTCGGCATCGCTCGGCATCACGCCCTTGCTTACCCGCGCCACCTGCCCGGGCTCTGCCGTAGTTCCCGATGGGAACGGGAACGCCAAAGTGATGCTGTCGTCTTTGTTCTTGTCCATGAAGTCGTGGATGGACTCGGTGAACTGTAGTACGGCTGCATTCGCGACGCTGCGGTAGTGCGAGACCTGTGTCCGGAACGCAGCCGCCGCGCCGCGGTTGGCGCGCCCGCCTGATTCGTAGCGGTCTGCCAATTCCATGTAGCCTTGCGCGAGTCCGGCGTTTACCACCATTTCCCATGGCTGCGCCTTTGCCGCGTATTCAGCGTTTTTCGCCAGTTTGGCCAGATTATTCGCCGTCTTGACGTGATCGCCGTTCCTGAACGTCTGCTGGGCGGCACTCCAGTAGAATGCCGGCGATCCGGGCGTCGGCCCGCTCGGTCCGGAGCTGCAGGCGCTCAAAGCCATGCAGGCGATCATGAGCAGAACGAGCACGAATCGTTGTGAGCTGGCAGTCATGCAATCCTCCCCGGCGCCTCCTTCGAGACGCCTCAAGGCAGCGGCATCGCGCAGCGTTGCCAGATGATAAATATTCAGAGTTTGGGTGGCCGTGTCAAGACCCCGCGTACGATCACGGCCGATATCCGTCGGGTATTGCGGATATCTGCCAGAGGATTGGCGCCGAGCAATACCAGATCCGCGTCCATTCCACGCCGGATAGAACCTACCCGATCTGCGACGCCCATGAACTCGGCTGCCGCATATGTGGCCGCGCGGACAGCTTGCAGAGGAGTGAAGCCCGCGTGCACCAACAGCTCGAGCTCGCGATGCAGTGCCGCGGGGTCGGCTGTTCCGCTGCCGGCGAGGATATCGATTCCGGCGGCTCGGATCATCTGGAGCCGGTCGGCAACGTGCGGTTCGATGGCGAGCGTCGGCACGACTCTGACGCCGTAGATCTGCATCTGGCGCAGCACCTCGGGTGGCGTGTCCGGCGGAATGCTCGCAATGTGCTCGATACTCCGCTGCCGCGCATTGATGGCCTCCGCGACAGTGACCGAGTTCGGCACGTGTCCCGCGAAGGGCAGACGCAGCAGGCGGCAGCGCTGGGCGACGGCAAAGTACGCATCGCGCGGCACCGAGGAGAGCACTTTCACGAAATCCACCTGCTGCGAATCGAGCCGTTCGACCGCGTTGAACCCGTCCTCACCCGTGGCGACGCGAATGACCGGAAACTGAACCTCAGGCCCGGGCCCTTCGATCGCAGGGCCGCTGGTGAATACGCGGAGGCTCGCGGGGCGGTTGCCGGCACTGCCCATATCCCGGACCGCGGTGATTCCATATGCGATGTAGTCCGCGGCCGATTTCGCGTCGCGCAGGTGTGCGTGCATATCCCAAAGCCCGGGGATCAGGTACTTGCCCCTGCCGTCGATCGCGCGCGCCCTGGCCGGCGCGCGCGCCGCAATACGGCCATTCACGATCGCCACGGTCGCGCGCGGCCGAGGCGGTGCCCCCGTTCCGTCGATCACCGTAACGTTTCGAATGATGAGGGCTGTTGCGAGCAGTATCGCGCCGTGCAAACAGTATCGTATCCTGACGCTGCGCCGCGTGATACGCTGCTGCCGTGATTCGTACTCACCTGACACGGCGTTCGCTTGCGAAGATGGCAGCGCCGGCCTTTCTGCAGGCGCAGCAGCGCCGGCCGAACATCCTGTTTCTCCTCGCCGACGACCACTCGCATGGCGACCTCGGCTGTTACGGAAACCGAGTGATCCACACGCCGAATCTGGATCGGCTCGCGGCCGGTGGAATGCGGTTCGACAACTGCTTCGTGTCCTCACCCCAGTGCAGCCCCAACCGGTCGTCGATCTTCACGGGATGCGCGCCGCACACCACCGCCACGTCGCGCCTGCACACGCCGATGCCGCCCTGGGAACCGACCTTTCTCGAAGGCCTCAGGGAACAGGGCTACCATCTCGGCGCATTCCGTAAGGTGCACCAGGGCGAGGAATTCAACCGGCGATTCCACTTCTACGGCGACCGCCGCTCGCGCTGGGAGAGCTTCTTCGATGGCGTGCCGGCAGGGCGTCCTTTTTGGTTACAGATCGGGTTCACCGATCCGCACCGGCCG
>DASSSG010000204.1:0-12336 GCA_035708545.1 Bryobacteraceae bacterium
CGCTCGGCGCTCAGATCGGAGTCGTTCTGCGCGACGACGTTCCCGACGCCGCCAATGCTCGAGGCATTGTCTATCGATTTGCCGAACGTGTAGAACGCGTTGAGCATCAGCCCGCGCCGCATGCGTCGGGTCACGCGAACCTGCGCGGCGTGGAAGATCGAGTTTGCTTCCGAACTGGCGAACGTGAAGCCGACGGCGTTGCCGATGCGGCGCCGCTGTTCGGCCGTGAGCGGCGAGCCGGGGGCAGCGCGGTTCGGCTGCCGGAGAACATCGAGGTGCGTGCCCTTCGTCGCGAGATAACCGATTTCGACGACAAACGACTGCGGCAGCTCGTGGCTGATCGCGGCGTTCCAGGTCTGGGCATATCCGATCACGTAGTCCCGCGCGACCGCGTATGTGTTCGTAACCGTCTTCGTGGCATCGGCCCCGAACCCGTTTTCGATCGTGAGGACGCGCAGCACACTGGTCGTGATCGTTGACGTGAGGGCGAACGGCGGCTGCGCGGCGAGACGCGAACCGATGTTGCTGTAGGCGGAGCCGTCGTAGAACACGCTGTACCCCCCGCGTACCTGAAACCGTTTGCCTGCGAAAGGCCGCCAGGCGAAGCCGATGCGCGGCGAGACGTTGTTCGGATCGGAGTTGACCAGGCTGCGCGGGAACTCGCCCGAGTATGGCCCCGCGGTGGTGGGCGTGACGACCGCCGCTCCGGTGAACGCCGGCGCGATGTCGAGGTTCGCAAGCCGGTCGTACTTCTCGTACCAGGGCTGAACGAATTCGTAACGTACGCCCGCGTTGATTGTCAGGTTCGGGCGCACGCGCCAGTTGTCCTGCAGCCACGCGCTGCCGGCGCGGCTGCGAAGGTGAACATTTGTGCCTGAAAACCGGATAGAACTCGACTGCGGAAGTCCCAGCAGGAAATCGGCAAAATCAAAACCCGTGCCGCGGATCGGCAGGCCGGCGGCATTATATCCACTCGTCGCGAGACCGCTGAATGTAAAGGTGCCGCGCGCATCCTGATCGCTGTTACTGTTTTGCTGCGGCCGTCGCAGCTCGACGCCCGCGGTGAGCGTGTGCGAGCCGCGCACGAGGTTGACAGCCTCGCTCACGGATACCGCCTGGTTTCGGCGCAGCGTGTAGCTGCCATCCGTGAGATTTCCGTAGTTTGTAAACGAGAGATTCGGTGGTCCGAAGTTCACCGGCTTCTCTGAAGGCCCGGCTATGCCCAGCGCGGCGGCGACGTTTTCGCCGTACGCGAAGAATGGCAGGTTTTCTGTGCGGTCACGGCTGAATCGGATGCGGACATCGTTGAGCAGGTTCGCTCGCAGCGTCCACGTCCAGCCGAGATCAGCCGATACATTGCCGCCGCTCGAGCGATCGCGGAAGCCGTAGAGCTGAACGGGTTCGTTATCGCGCCGCTGCCAGCTGAGGCCGCCGAGCAGCCGGTGCTTGCGGGTCAGGGTTTGATTCATTCGCACCGTGAGAGCGTCGCTGTTGCGCGGAACCGAGGTCAGAATCTGATAATTCTGCACAGCGCCCGTCCGGTTGGGCACGGGAATGAACCGCAGGAGCTGAACGGCCGCGGTATTGACCCGCCCTGCAGGGATGACATTGCCCGGAAATGGCCGGCCCGTCAGCGGATCGTAGACCGTGGCCCCGACCGCGGAGAAATCGCCCGCGCGCTCGCGCTCGGCCGGCATCATTGAAAACGCGCTGTATGTATTCCGGTTGCGGCTCCCGTTGTAACTGATCGTGTAGAAGGTCTGGCGCAGATTGAGAAGCCGCGGAATCCTCAGCGGCCCCGCCAGCATGATGTTAAACCGGTTCTGGGCATACGCAGGCTTACCCACTTTGTCGCCCGAGAGCGAATACGGAGCGGCGTCAAAAGCCGAATTGCCCACCTGCCAGGACGCCATGCCGCGAATGGCCGGCTGCTGCCCGCGGCGGCGATTCCCGAAACTGCGGGCGGCCGGATCAGAGCCGGCGCGGCGCAGGCGTTCGAGGATCGCGCGGCGTTGCTCAGGAGTCAGGTTGGCAACGCGGCCGTCACCGCCCCGTCCACCTCGGCCGCTGCCCGGCCGCATGCCGCCTCCGGGCACGCCGCGTCCGCCAAAAGCTCCGGCGCCAGGACCGCCGCCGCCGAACCCACCGCGGCCGGCCAGGCCGCTGGCGCCGGGCGCCGTTACGCCGGAGCCGAACCCGGTGCCGGGACCCGCTCCCCCCTGCGCCGTGCCGCCATCGCCGAAAGGACTGGTGGCCTGCCCACCCTCCCGGCCAAATTCGCCGGCGATCTCACGCTGCATGGTCATGACGATGAATCCCGGGTCTTCCTGTTGCGGCGCCTGCAGACCCTGGCTCAGGCTTCCGTTCACGAGGAACGAATCTGCTGGAGGAGTGTCCGCCGGTGGCGGCTCGGCAGCAGCCGCCGACACGGATGCGACCGCTTCCAGTTGCACGTCGCGGAACGCTGGCTCGGGCTCGTTCGGGTTCGCCGGGCGTTTCGGGGCAGCCGGCCGAGGCGGCTGCGCCGCAAACTCGAGCTCCCAATCGAGACTGCTCGCGCCCGGACCCTGACTTACCTCTCGACGCGCCGTTCGGAACCCGAACATCTGCACTTCGATGGTCCAGTTGCCCGGCGGCAGATCGAGCAGATAACGGCCGGCCTCATCGGTGCTGGTCGCGAACTTCTCGTTTCCGGACGTGACCGTAACGGCTGCTCCTGGTATCGGCTGCTGGCCGAAATGCACAACTCCGGTGTGTTCGGCGGCAGCGGCTGGCGCGGGAAGCAAGAGCGTGCCGAGCAGCACACCATACAGCGGTGCCATGACCATCCTTAACGGAGCCGTGCGCCGCGGGTTGACAGCATCGTTCATTGAGAATAATAAATCGGCGTTGCGGTTCTTTTTCCTCAGATCAGACCCGCACCGTCGTAACCGTTGGGGCGTGGCAAGCGCCCTTGCTGTTACACCCCGATTCTTTCAACGAGGAGTACAACCACTGATGATTCTCCGCAGCATGTTCTGCGCTCTGGCGCTCGCAGGCGCCCTGCTTGCAGCTGATGTGACGGGCAAATGGACGGCAAGCGTCCCTGGTCGCGACGGACAGACTCGCGAAGTCACCTATAACCTGAAGGCTGACGGCAACACCCTGACCGGCACAATCCCCGGACGTGGCGGACAGGAAATTCAGATCACGGACGGCAAGATCGAGGGCGACACCATCGCCTTCAAGACGAAGATGGAGTTCAACGGCAACACTGTCGTTATGAACTACACCGGCAAGATTGAGGGCGATACGATCAAGTTTACCGTGCAGCGCGAAGGCGGCAACCAGCCTCCCCGCGAGTTCACCGCTAAGCGCGCCCGGTAAGCGGTTCGAGCGCAAGTACACACAACGCAGCCGCGGGCCGGCAAAGGCCCCTCAGACGCGCGCATCCTCGGGTGCGTGCGTTTTTTGTTTTTGACACCAGGGTATTTCACCCAGCACGAGCCCGCGTGTAAGACAAACCGGGCGCACGCAGGCGAGTCTCTCTTCCCCACGCCTGCCAGCCTTCGCCGCTTTGTCGTCTCTCAGCACTTCACACTTGGCTGGTACCGCCGATCAATCGCGCGTAGTACGGAAACGACATTTTGCGCGGCTGTAGACCGTACCAGGAATCGCGCGGCAAGAGTCGGCACGGCAAAGCCGGGGGGCGGCTAAGGAATCGCCTAATTGGGAGTAGTGGGGCTAAACCGCTATAACGAGGCGGTATGTCCTCTGCCCAACCCGCGCTCGCAGTGGCCCCCACCGGGTCTTTTCAACCTCCTGTCCCGCAAACAATCGAGGATACGGGCCTGAGTCACTCGCTCATCGAGCAGCTCATTCTCAAGGATCTCTACTTCAAAAGCGACATGACCGGGCGAGACCTCGCCACGCGTCTGGGTTTGCAGTTCAGTCTCATTGAGGGCTTTATCGAGAATTTCAAGCGCCAGCATCTCGTCGACGTGAAGAAATCACTCGCCATGGGAAGCATCTCGGCCTGGTTCTCACTCTCGGAGGCCGGGCGCCGTGCAGCCCAGGAGTGTCTGGCGGCGAACCAGTACAACGGCCACGCACCAGTGCCGCTCGGGCAATACGAAGCGGCGGTCCGCGCGCAGCGCCTGCGGCGCGGATGGGTCTCCCCCCAGACGCTCGCAACAGCCTACAGGCACATGGTCGTCAGCCCCGACATTCTCGCGCAGATCGGGCCCGCGGTGAATTCGGGAAAGTCGCTGCTGATCTACGGCCAACCGGGAAACGGCAAGACATATCTCGCCGAGGCACTGTTCCGCATCGACAGCGCCCCCGTGTATGTTCCGTACGCGATCGAGTGCCAGGGGCGGATCATTCAGGTCTTCGATCCTGTCTATCACCAGCCGGTAGAAGATCTCGGTGCCGAGAGCGTGCTTTCCGCGTTCTCGGCCGAGCCTGCGTTCGACAAGCGCTGGGTGAAATGCAGGCGGCCATTCATCGTCACCGGCGGCGAGCTCGCCATCGAAATGCTCGACCTCAGCTTCAATACGGCTTCGAGGGTTTATGACGCGCCGCTGCAAATGAAGGCGAACAACGGCATCTACCTCATCGATGACTTCGGCCGCCAGCGCGTGACGCCGGCCGAAGTGCTGAACCGCTGGATCATTCCGCTCGAGCGGCGCGTCGATTATCTGAATCTCCAGAACGGCGGCAAGATCACCGTGCCGTTCGAAGTATTCCTGGTATTCTCGACCAACATGCAGCCGGATCAGCTCGGTGACGAAGCCTTCCTGCGCCGCATCCAGTACAAGATGTTCATGCGCAATCCGACGGTCGAGGAGTACATCTCGATCTTCGAGCAGGTGTGCCAGGAACAGTCCCTGCACTGCCCGCGCGAGCGGCTTCATGCCTTCGTGCGCGACCGCTACTTCCGCACACGTCGGCCGATGCGGCGGTGCCATCCGCGCGACGTTATCGCGCACGCCATCGACCTCATCTCCTTCGAAGAGCTCGAACAGGAACTGACCAGCGACGTGCTCGCACGCGCGTGGGAAAGCACCTTCGTCAGCGACAGCATGGAGGACACCGTCGAGTACGAAGAGGAACTCTGCGCATAAAACCGCGGACATGTTGCGAGTAGCAGACGGACGCGCGCGATCATCTACCTCGGGGGGCGTGTCTGCACTTCATCCGGCAGGTCTTCCGCTACTTCGCGCAGCTCGGCGGCTTCGGGCTGCTGGGTCTCGGAGTCCTCGATTCTTCCTTCCTGTTCATGCCGTTCGGCAACGATCTTCTCATCGTTGGACTCACGGCGCGCAGGCCGGCTCTGTTCTGGTATTACGCCCTGATGGCGACGGCCGGATCGCTGATCGGGGTCACGCTCACCGATTACGTCAGCCGCAAGCTCAGTGAAGAAGGCATCGAGCGTATGGTGAATCCGAAACGCCTCGAGACCCTGCGTCGCCGGCTGAAAAAGCACACATGGTGGGCGCTCGGCCTTGCGGCACTGTTGCCGCCGCCGTTCCCGTTCACGGCCTTTGTCATCGCCGCAGCCGCAATTCAGATCGCTCGCTGGCGCATCCTCACAGCCATAGCCGCCGGACGAGCCGTCCGGTTCCTCGCGCTGAGCCTGCTCGCGGCGAAGTACGGCAGGCAGGTGCTGCGGATCGCCGATCGTCCCGAGGTGGAGTATTTCGTGCTCGGACTTGCGGCCGTGTCCGTCATCGGAAGCGTGCTGTCGGCGATGAAATGGGTGCGCTCGGCCAGACGCGCACACGCTGCCGCCTGAAACCGCGATCGCGTTTCCCGCTTGACAAACTAAGTTTTAAGTACTAAATAATTAGTATGCCACGGCCGCGCGGGACCGATCGCCTGACCGACCAGGAGCTCGAGATCATGAAAATCGTCTGGGACCGGCGCTCGGCCACCGTCCGCGACGTGTATGAAGCCCTGCTCCAACGCCGGAAGATCGCCTACACCACCGTCATGACGATGATGAACATCCTCGAGCAAAAGCGATTTCTTCGGCGCAAACAGGCCGAGCGCGCCTATGTCTACGAGCCGTCGCGGCCGAAAGAGCAGGTTGTCAGCGGGATGGTCCGCGACTTCCTGAATCGCGTCTTCAATGGCTCAGCCGAGCCGCTCCTGCAGCATCTCGTCAGGCAGGAGAAGATCTCGGAAGCCGACCTGCGGGAAATCGCGCGCATGATGAGGAAGAAATCATGACTGCCTCCCTTCTCTGGAACGATCTGCTCGCGTGGGCCGTGCAGATCTGCATCGTCGTCGCGTGCTCCGCCGCGGCGCTGTTCGTTGCGCGGCCCGGTCGGGCAGCGGCGCGGCTGGTCTGGTGGCAGGGCGTGCTCGCGTTATGCGTGCTGCTGCCATTGCTGCAGCCGTGGCATTCTCCCGTGCTGCATGTCACGATCGACACGGAGGCGCGCGCTCAAACCAGCGCCATACCGGCGGTGCGCCTGTCCGCGGCATCTGCTTTTCCCACTGCCGAACTGCTTCTCTGGCTGGTTGTGGGTGGCGTTGTCCTGCGTCTCCTCTGGATTGCCGTTGGGTGTGCTCGCGTCACTCTGTACCGCCGGCGCGCGGTTCCGGTCCCCGGCGGCGACGGTGTGTTCGAGAGCCCGCATGTCGCAAATCCTGTGACGTTCGGGATCTTCAAACCGGTGGTGCTGGTGCCGCCGCCATTCTTCCAACAGCCGCGCGATGTGCAGCAGGCGGTACTTTGCCATGAATTCGTGCATATCGACCGCCGCGACGCCCTGTGGACGCTCATCGAGGAGTGTGCCGGGGCGCTGCTCTGGTTCCATCCCGCCGTGTGGTGGCTGCTTGCGCGCATCCGCCTCACGCGCGAACAGGCGGTGGATGAAGAAGTCGTGCGTTTACTCGGCACCCGGGACGTTTATGTTCAGGCGCTGCTCGCCGCAGCGGGAGCGCCCATGCAGTTCGATGTGGCGCCGGCGCCGCTCTTCCTGCGGCGGCGGCATCTGTTTCACCGGGTAACAGCTCTCATGGAGGTACGGCAAATGTCCATGCGTCGCGTCATCGCGGCACTCTCAGCCAGTGCCGCTGTTTTGTTGCTTGCGGCCGTCCTGGCGGTACGCACGTTCCCGCTCGAGGCAGCCCCTCAGGTGCAGGCGATGCAGGGCAGCAGCACGTTTACCGCTGAGACGCCCTTCGATGTCATTCGCGTCGACACCGGCAGCGTGCCGCTCGCCTATCCTCCGCGTGCCGTCTATTCGCCGGCGGCTCGCTCGAAGAGAGTGGAAGGCACGGTGTTCCTGCAGTTGCGCATCGGCGAGAACGGTGAAGTCATTGATGCGGTCGTAAACAGCGGACCGGACGAATTGCGCGCGGTCTCGCTGCAATCGGCGCTGCTCTGGCGGTTTGGCAAAGATGCAACCGGGAAAACCGTTCACGCGAGTGTCGATTACCGCCTGCGCGAACCCGACGCCATGCGGCTCGCGAAGCCCGGCGTGACAGGCAGTGTGTCTGGTGCTGTTTCGAGTGGTGTTTCTGGTGGTGTCGCGGGCGGTGTGATCGGCGGTATCGTCGGTTCGCGTTCCGTGACGCCATCGTCGCCCATGGCAGCGTCGCCGGCGAGAATCGAAATTGCGCCAGGCTTCTCCGAGGCGGTCCGGAGCGTCCTCGAGCCGAAGCTGCGGCCTTTTGAAGGCCAGGCGCTCACCAGTGACGTGACCAGAAGAATCCTCGAGACGGTCGCGTCGGTCACGCCGGCTGCACGGGTGCGTATTGCAGACGATGGCAAGGTACTGGTCGCGCAGACCGACGAACCGGTAATGCGCGTTGAATCAGCGGGCCCGCTGGCCGGTACCTCCAGGCAAGTCCGTATCGGCGGCGCCGTCCAGGCCACAAAGCTGACCAACTATACGTCCCCCGAATACCCGCCGCTCGCCCGCCAGGCGCGCATCCAGGGCACCGTCCGTTTCAATGTCGTCATCAATAAGGACGGCACGGTCGCCAGCATGACGCTCGCTGGAGGGCACCCGCTGCTGGTCCCGGCCGCTCAGGAATCAGTCCGCCAGTACATCTATCAACCGACGCTGCTGAATGGCGAGCCGGTCGAGGTCGTGACGACCGTGGACGTGAACTTCATTCTGCCGGCCGAGTAGCTACTGCGGCGCCTTGTCATCCCCGGCGAGCCGCCGCACCCAGATACCGCGGAACCGCACCGGCACATCGTGGTTCTGAATCACGAGCGGCGCTTCGGGACCGTGCGGCTCGTATGGCTTGTAGATTCGATGCGCCATCTGGCCAATGAACTCCCTGTGGTGATGCGCAACCACGCCGTTGACGAGCACGGTCGCATACGCCGGTTTGATCATCTTGCCGCTCTCGAACTTCGGTGCCTCGAAGATGATGTCATACACGTTCCACTGCCCCGGCGGCCGCAGCGCGTTCACCATCGGCGGCCACTGCCCGTAAAGCGCTGCCGCCATCCCGTCGGGGTAAGTGGCCGAGTCATAGGAATCGAGCACCTGCACCTCGTAACGGCCCATCAGGATGATGCCGCTGTTCGAACGCCACTGCCCCACCCGATCATTGTTCACTGGCGCTGACCACTCGACGTGGAGCTGAATGTCGCCAAAATTCTCTTTCGTCGCGAGACTCTCGCCGGGACCGGTCACTTCGAGTACGCCGTTCTGGATCCTCCATCCGCGCGGGACTGCACCGGCGCTCCTGGTGCGCCGCCCCCATGTCCACCTGGACAGATCCCTGCCGTCGAACAGCGAGACCGCGTCAGAGGACGGCTGCGCAGCGCGCTCCGGCGCGCTGAACGAGCCCGGCGTGACTACGGGTGGGTGCGGGCGATCGACGTCGTGTACCTTCCAGGTCTGACCTGGCAGCAGTGGCGTATCGCGATACCCGAGATCGCCCTGGGTCCGAGCTTTCGGTTTGACCTTCGGTTCGTCAGCGGCGATGACCATACATGCGGCGCACGCGATAACCAGGACCGCCGCAGCGCTGTGACGCATGGCTCCAGGGTATCACCCGGCGGCCCCTGTCAAAGTGCTATACTGGCGTCCCACTTTCTGGAGGGACCAGCTATGGCGACAAGTATTCCCGCACCTTTCGATGCAGCGCGAAGCATTCGCGACATGGACGAGGAGTTCATGCGCAACGTGCGCGCGCGCGATGTGAACCGTCTCGTCGAACAGTTCTACGCCGACGACGCGCGCCTGCTGCCGCCGGGCCGGCCGGAGCTGACGGGCAAAGCCGCGATTCTCGAGGCCTGGAATGCCTTCTTCCAGTCCGGGCTCGAGGCCCTCGATCTGGACACGCATCACGTCGAAGCATCGGGCGAGCTGGCGTACGGCGCCGGCACATACCGCCTGATCATGAACGGCACAGCGACGCGCGGCAAGTACGTCGTCGTTTACCGGCGGCGCCCCGATGGAGCGTACCGCGCGGTAGCCGATATCTTCAACGCGAGCGAGTAATCGAATCAGGCACGAGCGCCGGCGCGGCGGGGCTCGAAGATCTCCACCTCGAAAGAGCGGCGAACGAGTTCGCGTCCTTCTTCCAGATCGCGCAGGAGGCCGCTCCCGATCGCCTGCACGAGCACGTTGCCGGCAGCGGTCGCTTCGCTCGGACCCGCGACTACAATCCGCTCGGTCACGTTCGCGACAAGCTGGTTCAGCAGCCGGTTCTTCGAACCGCCTCCCACAATGTGCACGGTGCTGATGCGGCGCTCGATCAGCGACTCGATCGCGACGAGGACCTGCCGGTAGCGTTCGGCGAGCGACTCGAGGATCGCGCGCACCATCGCTCCGGGCGTCTCCGGCACGGGAATGCCGTTTCGACGGCAGTACGCGCCGATCTTCTCCGGCATCTGGCCAGGCTCCAGAAACTGATCCGGATCGATATAGGCGCCGTACGGCGGCGCATTCGCGGCCATATCGGTCAGCTCCGCGTACGAGTAGTCCTGCCCGGCCGCCGCCCACGCGCGCCGGCACTCCTGCACGAGCCACAGACCCGCGATGTTCTTGAGCAGCCGGATGCGTCCCGCGAACCCGACTTCGTTGGTCAGGTTCTCAGCGAGCGAACGCTCGTTGATCAGTGGCGCCTCGAGCTCGACACCCATGAGCGACCAGGTTCCCGAGCTGATGTAACACCAGTCAGCTCCGCGCGCGGGAACCGCGGCAACGGCGGACGCCGTGTCGTGGCTCGCTGTCGTGTAGACAGTCGCGTCGCGAAGACCGGTTGCCTGCAGAACGTGTGGGAGCAGCGGTCCCAGGCGGCGGCCCGGCTCAACGATGTCGGGCAGAATGTGCGGTGGCAGGCCAAGGCGGTCGAAGAGTTCGGCCGACCAGCGCCGCGCGCGCGGATTGTAGAACTGCGACGTGCTGGCTATAGTCAGCTCGGCTGCGCGTTGGCCGGTCAGCCAGTAATTGAACAGGTCCGGCATGAACAGCAGCTTGTCGGCGCCGTCGAGGCCGGAAGCTCCTGCAAGCTTCGCCGCGTGGAGCTGAAACAGCGAGTTGAACTGCATGAACTGAATGCCCGTCTCGGCGAAGATCGCGTCCCGCGGCACGACGCTGAACGTGCGCTCGAGGATGCCGTTGTTGCGCGCGTCGCGGTAGTGCCGGGGATTATCGACGAGCGAACCGTCGCGGCCGAGCAGGCCGAAATCGACGCCCCACGTGTCGATCGCGATCCCCGTTACCTCGAGCTTCCGCGCGCGTCCCGCTGCTGCCAGCCCGCGCTGAATCTCGTGAAGCAGGCGGAACGCATCCCAGTAGAGCCCGGTTGGAAGCTGCACGGGTTCGTTGGGAAACCGGTGCAGCTCTTCGAGGGTGAGCCGTCCATCGGCGGAGGAGATGGCGCCGAGCATCACACGGCCGCTCTCGGCACCCAGATCGCAGGCGAGAAAATTGTGCGCGGGCATCAGCGGTGACGCTGAGCAGTATATCGCTCAGTCCGTCACACGCGCGGAGACGACGAGGAACAGGGCGCTGTCCCGGATCGTCGATTTTCCGACCACCACCTTCTGGCCTTCCTTGACGTCGATGTCGGCATTAATCAGCCCTTCATCGGTGCTGGTGAGCTTCTCTCCGCGGGAAACCAGCGTGTAGTGTCTCAGCCGCAAATCGTCAAGACGGACCTGCAGCGGCGACCCCTCCGTCACGCGTATCGGGCGAAAATGAATGTTGTACAAACCCAGGCCGGGGACATTGCCGCCAACCTCGCCATCACTGCCATCACGCGTACGTACAACCGCTGTTTCGAGTACGCGGTAGCTCGGAAACGCAAAGGTTGTCCGCAACTGTTTCAGAACGCTTTCGAGATCCGTCGGGATGGGGTTACCGCTACCCGGAGCAGCCGCGCCGGCCGCAATAACATGGAACGTCAGTTCCACGTTTTTTTGAGGGACATCAAGCCGGCGCAACAACTCTTCCGCAGCCGTCAGCTTCTGCGCCGTCAACGCCGTCAGCACCACGATTCGGCCGTTCGGATCGATGTTCATCTGCTGGATGAACGGGTGCAGCACTCCCGACTCGCGGATTCTCACTGCGCTCGCATGCTTCAGCTCGATCACCTTCGGCGGCGGCGGCGTCTCTGGTTGAGCCCACGCCCCGGCAGCGACAAGCATCGTGACGAGCAGTTTCTTCATATTTCTTCTCCTAATCGGTGATCCAGTAAATGACTACGTTAGGGTCGTCGGTGACCAGTTTCACGACTATCGGTTCAGCCGGTCTGCCGACCGTCCGGCGATGCCGGACGCGCAGCGGCTTTGGCACGGCCACGACGGGCTCGCGCGTTGCAACGACAGGCTGCGGCGCCGCGGGAGTTCGAGCCGCAAACGAGATGGTGGGCACAGGCCGCACCAGCGCGCTCGCAAGCACTGCGACCGCGACGCTCGCGGCGGCGGTCATTGCGGTCAGCGCGGCCCAGCCGTACCGGCGGACTCGTATTCGCCGCACGACAGCGGTCACGATCGGCGGCGTGGCGGGTATGGCCTCGTGGCCCAGATCCGCCAGCACGGCCGACATGGCCGCCAGATACTCTCGGCAGCGCGCGCACTGCTCGAGGTGCTGCTCAAGCTGCGGCGCGCGCAAATCTCCCCCGGCATACAGCGCGAGGTCTCGTTCCCGTTCGCTGCAGGTCATGATTGCCTCCCGCTCAGCATTGCTTCCAGAATTCGTTTCAGCTTCACCCGAGCGGAGCTGATCTGGGACCGAACAGTCGTTTCGGTTGAACCCAGCGCATTCGCTACTTCCGCCGTGGTGAGACCTTCGATGTCGCGCAATACCACGGCCGCCCGCTCCTTCGCGGGCAGCTGATGCAGCGCACGCTTCGCCAGTTCTCGCCGCTGGC
>DASSSG010000205.1:0-5461 GCA_035708545.1 Bryobacteraceae bacterium
GACGATGTGCAGTTTACATCCGACGGCAAGACGATGATTTACACCGAGCAGAGCTCGGCCAGGCCGGTGGAGATTTTCCGCGCGGCGTCCGGCGGCGGCGCGCCCATTGCGCTCACGAAGCTGAACGACGACTTACTTGGTCAGTATCAGGTAACACCGGCCGAGGAGTTCTGGGTCGAAGCCTCCGACGGCGTGCGGGTTCACAGCTTCCTCATCAAACCTGCGGATTTCAATCCGAGCCGTAAATATCCGGCGCTCCTGCTGATCCATGGCGGACCCCAGAGCGCCTGGGGCGAACTCTGGCACTACCGGTGGAATGCACAGGTGTTCGGCGGCGCCGGATTCGTAGTTGTGATGCCCAATCCGCGCGGCTCTGTCGGATACGGGCAGAAGTTCACCGACGACATCAACCAGGACTGGGGAGGCAAGCCGTTCGAAGACATCATGGATGTGACCGACTACGTCGCCAGGCTGCCTTATGTCGACGGCGAACGCATGGCGGCGGCTGGAGGTTCGTATGGCGGCTACATGGCGAACTGGATACTCGGCCACACGAATCGCTTCCGCGCGCTGGTGTCGCATGCCGGCGTGTTCGATCTGGCGAGCTCGAATCTGGAGACCGAGGAGCTGTGGTTTCCGATGTGGGAGTTCAAAGGCATGCCGTGGCAGAACCCGGAGGTGTACGCGCGGATGTCCCCGAGCGCGCACGTGAAGGAGTTCCGGACGCCGACCCTGATCATGCACGGCGAGCTCGATTACCGCGTGCCCGCCGGTCAGGCGCTGCAGCTGTTCACGGCGTTGCAGATGCAGAAGGTCCCATCCAGGCTGGTCCTGTTTCCGGACGAAGGTCACTGGATCCTGAAGCCGCAGAACACGCTGTTGTGGTACAGAAGCTTCCTCGACTGGATTACCGAATGGACGCTGAAGAAGCCGCATGCTCGCTCAGGATTTTGATGCGCTGGTCGAGCGCGCGCTGAGGCGGATACCGAGCCGCTTCCGCCGGCGGCTGGAAAACGTGGCCATCATGGTCGAGCGGGAGCCTTCCGCGCGGCAGCTGGCCCGCGGGCGCGTGCCGCGAGGAGACGCGCTGCTCGGCCTGTATGAAGGCCGCCCGCTGCCTGTGCGCAGTGTCTGGCAAGGCTTTGGGATGCCTGATCGGATTACTATTTTTCAGGGCCCGATCGAGCGCATGGCGCGCAGCGAGGCTGAGCTGGAACGCATCGTTTACGAGACGCTCTGGCACGAAATCGCGCACTACTTCGGCATGGACGAGCGGCAGGTGCGCGCTGCCGAGCGCAGGCGGGCACTCGAGCGGCGTCCGCGACGGCGTGGGTAGCGGGTCTCAGTTGCAGCGCATTGTGCCTGGGCGCCGAATCGCGGCGCATTCTGCCGCCGCTGACCTTCGCGGAGGCGCTCGAGAGGCGGGGCTCGCGATGTTGCGAGTACGCGCTCGGTTGAGAGCAAGCCGGCCGCATTGCCGCGCCCTGCAGAAGTGATTAAATAGCTGACATGACGTCCCCCAATCGACGCACGTTCATCCAGGCCTCTGCCGCCCTCAGCCTCGGCGCTTCCCGAATCCCTGGCGCTAACGACCGTATCAATATCGCCGTCATCGGCCTTGGCGGCCGCGGGCGCGCTCACATGAACGAGTGGAGCAAAGTGCCCGGCACGCGCATCAGCGCGCTGTGCGACGTCGATCAGGCCGCGCTCGAACGCGGACAGGCGCTCGTGGAGAAACTCGGCAGCGAGAAGCCCAGGGGCTTCGCCGACATGCGCAAGGTCTTCGCCGACAAGGATGTCGATGCGGTGTCAATGCCGCTGCCTAACCACTGGCACGCGCTGGCGACAATCTGGGCGGTGCAGGCGGGCAAAGACGTATATGTCGAGAAGCCGGCCTGCCACAACGTCTGGGAAGGCAAAAAGATGATCGAGGCCGCGCGGAAGTACAACCGCATGGTGCAGATCGGGTCGCAGAGCCGGAGCGTTCCGCACTTTATTCAGGCGATGCAGGCGCTGCGCGACGGCGTCATCGGCAAGGTGTATACGGCCAACGGCATCTGCTACAAGCGGCGGCCGTCGATCGGGCACAAGCCGGATGGCCCGGTGCCGCTCGGCGTCGACTGGGACCTGTTCCTCGGACCCGCGCCGATGCGCCCCTTCAATGAGAATCGCTTCAAGTACAACTGGCACTGGTTCTGGGATACCGGCAACGGCGACATCGGCAACCAGGGCGTGCATCAGATGGATCTCGCGCGCTGGGGCCTGGGCCGGAACGAGCATCCGACATCCGCCGTCTCGACCGGCGGCAAGTTCGTTTACGACGACGACCAGGAAACGCCGAACACGCAGTACGCGAGCTTTGATTACGGTCCGGGCGCCGAGCTTACGTTCGAAGTTCGCGGCCTGATCACCGATCAGGCGGGCGCAATGCGCGCCGACGGCCGCAACTGCATCGGCGAGCGTTTCTACGGGGCTGACGGGTACATGATCGCGGACGACACGGGCATCACTGTCTACAAAGGCGAGAAGCGCGAAAAGACGATGGAGATCAAGCCCGAGCGGGGCGACAGCAGCACGCGCGTCCACATGGAGAATCTGGCGAAGGCGATCCGTTCGCGCAATTATAAGGACCTCACCGCGGATGTCGAGATCGGCGTTATCTCCGCTAATCTCTGCCACCTCGCCAACATCGCCTGGCGGCTCAGGCGGCGCGTCAAGTTCGATCCGAAGACGTGGACCTGTCCAGGCGACGCCGAAGCCAACCGCATGCTTACGCGCGAGTACCGGAAGCCGTACGTCGTGCCCGACAAGGTTTAGCCGGAACGCCGGCCGGACCGGATCACCGGCGGTGGGCAGCAGTCCGGCGCGCACACCCTGGGCGGCTGATGCATCAGCTCCGCGATCATGCGCACGAAATCCGGGTGCGTATCGACGGTCTTCGCTCGCACCATCCGTATACCCAGCTCCGCGCAAAGCGCCGCGGCTTCAGTATCGAGATCGTAAATCACCTCTATGTGATCGGAGATGAAACCGATCGGCGCGATGACTAACTCGCGCCTGCCCCGCTCGTGGAGATTCGCAATGTGCTGCAGGATGTCCGGCTCGAGCCACGCGACCTGAGGCGGCCCGCTGCGGCTCTGGTAGACGAGTGCCCAATCGTGAAGTTCGAGCGCCGACACGATCAGCGAGCAGCTTTCCGCCAGCTGCCGGACGTATGGCGAGCTCTCGGCCATGCTCACCGGCACGCTGTGCGCGGTGAACGCCACGTGTGGCTGCTCGTCAAGCCCGGCCATCGCGGCCGACACGTTCTCCGTCAGCGGCTTGATGAAGCCGTGGTGCGTGTGGAACATGCGCAACGCGCTGATCTCCGGCGCCCCCTCCCCGGCCTGCTCGCGGGCGCGCGCGATGTCCTCCAGATACTGCCTGCATCCGGAGTACGATCCAAACACAGACGTAATGAAGGCAGCCGCGTGTCGCACCCCATCCGAGCGCATCTGCCGCACCGTATCGGCCAGATAAGGCGCCCAGTTGCGATTGCCCCAGTAGATCGGGGCCCTGACCACGTCGCGCAACGCGGCGATCAGCGCCCGGTTCTGATCATTGATCGGGCTGCGCCCGCCGAAATGCATGTAATGCTGAGCAACCTCGATCAGCCGGTCCCGGGGAATACCGCGCCCGCGCGTGACGTTCTCGAGAAACGGCATCACCTCGTCACCCTTCTCCGGACCGCCGAAGGAGACAACCAGCAGCGCATCGTAGCCGTGGCTCATCAGTCACTCACATTTTGCTATGCTGCCGTGGTGCAGCCCGCAATCGAGCTCGCCGCCCCGCCGAACCTGGGAGTGAGCACCGCCGGCCGCGTGCTGTCGCTCGACGTCTTTCGCGGCGCGACTATCGCTTCCATGATCCTCGTGAATGACCCGGGATCGTGGAACGCCGTGTACGCGCCGCTGCTGCACGCCGAGTGGCACGGCTGGACCTTCACCGATACGGTGTTCCCGTTGTTCCTGTGGATCGCCGGCGTGTCCCTCACGCTGTCGTTCGCCCGCCGGGTGGAGCGCGGCGACGATCGGCGCCGCCTTCTGCTGCACGTGCTGCGGCGCTCGGGACTGATCTTTGCGCTGGGCCTGTTCCTGAATGCAATGCCGCGCTTCGATTTCTCCACGCTGCGAATCCCGGGCGTGCTGCAGCGCATCGCCATCTGCTACGTGATCGCCGCGACCATCTTCCTGTTCACAAAGACCGCGCGCGCCCGCATCCTGTGGATCGCCGGCCTGCTCGCGGCGTACTGGGTGCTCATGATGGGAGCGGGCGCGGGCGTCCTCACTCCCGAAGAGAACCTGTCGGCCCGTGTGGATCGCATGCTGCTGAGCGGACACATGTATTCGCAGACAAAAACGTGGGATCCTGAGGGAACCATCAGCACGCTGCCGTCGATCGCGACGGTGCTGTTCGGGGTGCTCTGCGGCATGCTGCTGCGCGCCCGCCTCACGGAACCCGAAAGGACGGCCTGGATGTTCCTGGCCGGGAACCTCCTGATCTTTGCCGGGCTGATGCTCTCGACGTGGATGCCGATCAACAAGAAGATCTGGACGACGCCGTTCAGCGTCTTCATGGCCGGCCTGGCGTTCGTCGTCTTCGCCGCCTGGTACTGGCTGATCGAGGTACAGGGCTGGCGGCGCGGCACGCGCGCATTGATGATTTACGGCATGAACGCGATAGCGGTGTATGTCTTCGCGGGCGTGCTCTCGAGGCTGCTGAGCATGACCGGAGCGGGCGCGTGGCTCTGGACGACTGTATACGCCCCGCTCGCTCCCGCAAAGCTGGCGTCGTTGCTGTTTGCAATCACGTTCGTTCTCGTTTGCTACTCCTTCGCCTGGATGCTGTATAAACGAAACTGGTTTGTGAGACTGTAATGAATCGCAGAAGCCTGTTGATGGCGGGCGCCGCGCCGCTGCTGCGCGGAGCGCAATCGCCGACGAAAAGATACGCCACCGCGCTCGTCGGGACCGGGTGGTGGGGCATGAATATTCTCGGGGAAGCCATGCGGTCGGGCGAGTGCAGGGTGGTCGGCATGTGCGATGTCGACGAGAACCAGCTCGGCGCGGCCGTCGGGAAGGTGAAAGCCGCCACCGGCGATGACCCGAAGCGCTACAAGGACTACCGCGACCTGATCGCGACAGAGAAGCCCGAGATCGTGATCGTCGCGACGCCGGACCACTGGCACCCGCTGGTGGCGATCGAGGCCGTCCGCAATGGCGCACACGTCTATGTCGAAAAGCCGATCGGCCACACCATTAAAGAAGGACGCGCTATGGTGAACGCCGCGCGCGCGGCCAATCGCGTGGTGCAGGTCGGCACGCACCGGCGTGTCTCGCCGCACAATATGTCCGGCATGCAATTCCTGAAATCCGGCAAGGCGGGCCGCATCGGCATGGTACGCGCGTTCGTGCATTCCGCC
>DASSSG010000206.1:0-4039 GCA_035708545.1 Bryobacteraceae bacterium
CAGGCCGGCACGTGCCGCATGAGCTCCGACCCGAAGGGCGGCGTCGCGACGAAATACGGACAGTTGTGGGAAGTACCGAACGTATTCCTCGCTGACGGCAGCGTACACGTGACCAACGGCGGCTTCAATCCTGTGCTGACCATCATGGCCCTGGCTTATCACGCGTCCGATTACATCGTGCGCGAGTGGAAGGGTACGAGGTTCCGCGGATGAAACTCGCACTCATGCTGGCGTTCGTGGTGAGCGGGAACGGAGACTCGTGTCTGCGCTGCCACGAAATGTCGGCGTCCGTCCGGGCGTTCCGAGCGTCGACACACCGTTCGGTCGCATGCGAGACGTGTCACGGCGGAATATTTCAGGCGGCGAATGTTCGGAAGGCAATGACGCACCTGAGCGGCGAGGTACCGGAGCAGATCCGAATTCGGCACTCCGACGTCGCGCGGCTGGTGGACGCATGCCGCGGCTGCCATCAGCAGCAGTTCGCCGACTGGCGGTCGGGGCCGCACGCGTCGACTTACAAACGCATTCTCCTCGATCCGAAACACAACGCGAAAACGCCCGTGCGCGAGGACTGCCTGCGTTGTCACGGAATGCTGTTCGACGGCAACGTGAGCCAGGCGCAGGCACGAGCCGGCAGCGATCTCGCGAACGCCCCGGCCATACTGTGTCTCGCGTGCCATTCCATGCACGCACGCGGCGAACCCGGAAAGAAGACTCGCATGCGGCCGTCGCTCGCCCTGTGGGACCGCCGTGACGCCAGCCACATTGGCGCCGCATTGCTTCCCGTTCCGGTGATGATGCAGGGCGACCGGCCGGTCAGGATGAGCCCGGATCCGCGGCAGGCACTCTGCTTCCAGTGCCATGCGGCAACGGCGGCGCTGCAGGTGGCGAGCGGCGACGATCGCACTCCGGTGGGCGTGCACGAGGGTCTCGGATGCCTGGCGTGTCATCAGGGTCACACGCAGAACGCGGCGGCGAGCTGTGCCAACTGCCATCCGCGGCTGTCGAACTGCGGACTCGATGTCGAGAAAATGGACACGACCTTCGCAAACCACAAGAGCCGCCACAATATCCACTTTGTCGCGTGCGGCGACTGCCATGGCGGCAAGCGCCCGATGAAGTCTGTAACAGCAGGCATTGCCCCGCGTCTCACGCGGTGATGAATCGCGCAGTCGCAGGTGCACTCAGCGGCATGGCCGCTACCGGCCCGATGACCCTGTTCATGATGGCGGCGCACAAGGCCCTGCCTGGCGAAGAACAACACCCGCTGCCGCCGCGAGAGATCACGATGAATGCCGCGGAGGCGGCCGGTCTCCGCGAGGACATCGAGGCGGCGGGACGCCGGACCGACTCGACACTCGCCGCGCACTTCGGTTTCGGCATGACGGCCGGCGCGGTGTATTCAGGCTTTGCCGGCGCTACCGGCTTGCCCGCTGCCGCCGAAGGCGCTCTGTACGGGCTGGGCGTATGGCTTCGAGTTACCTGGGAATCATGCCCGCACTGGGCCTCGCCCGTACGGCGGCGAGAGAACCGGCTGGCCGCAACGCGCTGATGATCGGAGCGAACATGCTTTGGGGCGCGGTCGCTGCGGTCCTGTTCCGCCAAATCGCCAAACGTACCGCTTGACAGCAAATCCAATCTGACGTAAGCTCCCATAAGCTACTTATGGGAGCCAGGGACAAGGCCCGCGAGGGCGAGCTGATGCAGGGCACGCTCGACATGCTCATCCTGCAGACACTGAACCGCGGGCCGATGCACGGCTACGCGATCTCCGAGTCCATCCAGCAGCGGTCCGAAGACGTGCTCCGGGTCGAAGAGGGAGCGCTCTACCCCGCACTGCACCGGCTGCAGGTTCGCGGCTACCTGGCGGCGGAATGGGGGACCTCCGAGAACAACCGCCGCGCGAAGTATTACCGCCTTACGGCTGCCGGACGAAGCCGCCTGGCGAGCGAAACCGAACGCTGGCAGCGCCTCACCGGCGCGATCGGGCGCATCATGCAGCCCGCATAACAGGAGTGGAACATGCATTCGGAAAGGCTGTACGCCTTAATGGCGCGCGTGAAGGCACTCGTGCGCCGAGGGCAGTTCGAGCGCGATCTCGAAGATGAAGTAGCGCTGCATCTCGCGATGAAGGCGGACCGGCTCGCAGCCGGTGGAATGAACGAAGCCGAAGCCGCCCGCGCCGCGCGCCGCGGCTTCGGCAACGCGACCGAACTGCGCGAACGCACGCGCGACGAGTGGATATTCGCCTGGCTCGAATCGATATCGCACGACGCTCGCTACGGCTGGCGGACACTTTGGCGGTCGCCGGGTTTCACCATCACCGCCCTGATTGCGCTCGCGTTCGGGATCGGTGCGAATACCGCGATATTCAGCATCGTGCACGCAGCGCTGTTGCGCGCGGCTCCCTACGAAGCTGCCGACCGGCTGGTCGCTCTCATCGGGAACGTACAGCGGCAGCGAGTAGAGCGGCGCGGTGCTTCGTTCCCGGACTACCTGGACTGGCGAGCCATGAGCCGCAGTTTCGACGATATGGCGGCGCTCACGAGCGGCTCCTTCACCCTGTCCGGCGTCGGTGAACCCGAACGCCTGGACGGTGAGTTCGTCTCTCCGCAATACTTCAGCCTGCTCGGCGTAAGGCCCATTCGTGGACGGACCTTCTCTGTGCAGGAAGGCCGGCCGGGAACGCAGGTGAGGGTGGCGGTGATCAGCGAGGGCCTGTGGAAGCGCAGGTTCGGCGGCGATGGCGGAATCCCGGGCCGGAGCATACGGCTGGCCGATGGATCGTACCAGGTGATCGGCGTGATGCCGCAGTCGTTTGGCGGCATCTCTGATAACGCGCAGATCTGGCTGCCGTTCTCGTTATCAGAGTTTGCAACCAGCAATGCTGATCGCGGCACGCGTGGGCTGCGGGTGCTTGCGCGTCGGAAACATAGTGTGCCGCTGGCGACCGCGCAGGCGGAGATGAGTGAGATATGCAGGCAGCTCGAGCGCGAATATCCGAATTCGAATCGCGGCCGCGGCGTCGAGATCACCCCGCTCACAACCGTGCTTATCGGCGATATGCGGCAACTCCTGCTGGTGCTGCTTGCGGCGGTGGCGTTCGTGCTGCTGATCGCGTGCGCTAACGCGGCGAGTCTGCTCGTGGCACGGGCGGAGGCCCGGCAACGGGAGATCGCCATTCGGGCGGCGATCGGGGCCGGGCGCCTGCGGTTGCTCCGACAGCTGACAACCGAGAGCTGCCTGCTGGCGGTACTGGGTGCGGCGCTCGGGCTGCTGTTTGCGAAGGCGGCGATCGTACTCCTCGTGAAATTCAGCCCAGTCACCTTTCCGTCCTGGGTGCAGCCCGGAATCAACCCGGCCGTAACAGGATTCACGATGGCTCTTGCAGTGGGAACGGGGTTGTTACTGGGGCTCGCTCCCGCCGTGCATGCGAGACTTGCGCGCCTGCATGATGCTCTCAAGCAGGCGTCCGGCCGCGGTACCAGTGGACATTTACGCCTGCGGCTGTCGCTGGTAGCCGTTGAAACGGCGCTCGCCCTGGTACTTTTGATCGGCGCCGGCCTGATGATCCGTACGGTCGGGCGCCTGACGGCGGTGAAGCCCGGGTTCGATCCGCAGAGACTCGTGACAATGAGCATCGGTTTGCATCCGATCGCGGCGGGGACGGAGGGGCAGCCCGTCACTGCCACCCAGATCCTCGAACGTGTCCGCGCGCTGCCGGGTGTGCGCGCGGCGGCGATCACCTCCGCTCCTCCGCTCAGCGGCGGGTCTCCAGCAAATTTCTACACTGCCGAGGGGCAACCGCCGGTCACAACACAGAATGCACCGCGCGCGTACATCCACTGGATCTCTCGAGACTACGTCCACACACTCGGGACACCGCTGCTGGCGGGGAGGACATTTCGTGACGGAGAACTGCTGGAACACAACCACGTCGTCATGGTGAGCGAAAACGTCGTCAAAAGATTCTGGCCCGGACAGGATCCGATTGGAAAGCGGATCAAGCGCGGCGGACCGTTGTCGCGCGCGCCATGGC